>JBHEOL010000351.1:0-9349 GCA_046261635.1 Thermoanaerobaculia bacterium
GGTGGAGGTTGCGGGCGATCTCCGCGTCGCTCGTCGTCAACGATGCCACCGCATCGCCTCCTCCTCGCTCCTTGATCTCGCCTCGCAAGCTCCACCAGCGCGGCCCCTCTGGTTTCTTTCACAGCCTCTCAGGATGGACTCGGCCGCGCTGTCGTCCGGGCCGAGGTGCTCCCACTTTCCCTCGTCCCAGATGATTACGTTTCCGCCCCCGTAATTTCCGGCTGGAATCACCCCCTCGAACGCGGCGTACTCGTAGGGATGGTCCTCGGTCATCATCGCGAGGCGCTTGGTACCGGGATCGTACGAGGGTCCTTTCGGGACGGCCCACGACTTGAGGACGCCTTCGATCTCGAGGCGGAAGTCGTAGTGGAGGGTCGAGGCGGCGTGCTTCTGGACGACGAAGATCGGGAGTTTTCCCCGGCGTGGGAGGTCGGCGCCCTTCGGCTCGGGTGTGACCCCGAAGTCGCGCATTTGCTGGTATTTGCGGAGCTGTCTTGGCATCGTGGTGATCGATTCGCCGGATGGGTCGGATGAGGGACGGATCCCCGGGGTCGGAGGCGGCTGAATGAATTGCAGCTGCCGTTCCATTAAACTCGCCCTTTTCCAGAGGGTTCCGGGATTTCGGCCGGACGAGACCAGCGGGCGCGAAGCGGGGGTCCGCGGCTCTTTTTTTGCAGTCCTCCCGCAGGCGCCGCTGGCCTGAAACGAGATGAACTCATCCATCCGCCGCAGTCTGTGGGCTGCATTCGTCGCACTGTTCGTATTCGTGACGCTCGCCGCCACGATCAACATCCTCGTTCTCGGCCGCGAAAAGAAGCAGTACTCGCGGGTCATGCGGGTGTACGAGCCCCTGCTCGAGTCGATGATGATGATGGACGGATCGGTCAGCTCGATGCTGGCAGCGGCGCGTGGCTTCACGGTCACCGAGCAGAACGAGTTCCTGGCGCAGTACGACGAAGCAATTCGGACGTTCGAGAAGACGGCGAACTCGGCGACCATGCTCGTGACCCAGCCGCGCGACGAGCAACTCGTAGCCGGGATGCGCGAGCATTTCAACCAGCTTCGAAGCCTGTCGGATCTCCAGATCCAGCGGACCGAGGAGGGGCGGCTGAACGAGGCGATCCAGATCATGCTCGAGGCGGCGCGAACCCGCCGCTCTGCGCACGACTTCGCGGGAGAGTTCACGGCCAAGGAACGGGAGAAGCGGACCGACGACCTCACGGAGCTCGACAACCTCCGGCTCGCGCTGACGACGATCCTGGTCGGAGTGAGCCTCGGGATTCTGATCATCGGCGCGTTCCTGATCTTCAGGATCGAGAGAGCGCTCGACTCGTCGATCGCGCGGCAGATCCGGCGTACCGAGGCGATGATCGGAGGAATGGCCGACGGCGTGATGCTGGTCGACGACGAGGGGAGGACGGTCTTCATCAACCCGGCGGGTGTGCGATTGCTGGGAACCAACGTGACCGGCGTGGAGATCGGCGATCAGCCGGCCGCCTATGGGCTGAAGAATCCGGCAGGGATTCCGATCGATCCGAGTGAGATTCCGGCCGCACAGGCGCTCGCGAGCGGGAAACCGGTCAAGGACACGACACTGCTGGTGGAGCAGGACGACCGGAAGCCGATCGCGGTTGCAATGAGCGCCGTGCCGTTCGAGGAGGAAGGGCGGATCGCAGGCGTGATCGTCAGCTTCCGCGACGTGACCGAGCGCTATCAGCTCGAGGAGGAAATGCAGATTCAGGCGGAAAGAGCCCAGATTTTGGCGGAAGCGGGAGGATTCTTTTCGTCGAATATCGATCCCGCCTGGGTCTACCAGGCGATCGCCGAGCGGGTCGCCGAGGTCCTCGGAGACTGGGCGGCCGTGATCCTCCGCGTTCCCGATACGCAGGAGCTGAGGGTGGTGTCGATCTACCACCGCGACATGGCGGCGCTGGGTCTGGCGTGGGCGTTCATGTACCGGCAGTCGCTGACCGTCGGAGAGGGTATGTTCGGCCAGGTCGTCGCGACCGGGTACCCGACGCTCACGACGAACGTCGACCCCTCGGCGCCGAGCGAATCGACGACCTATCACGCGGTGCAGATGAAGCTCTCATCGATGCTCGTGCTCCCGCTGCGGAGCCGTCGCGAGGTCATCGGCGCGCTTGCGATCGCGGCGAACGATCCCGCACGCCGGATGACCGACGAAAAGCTCCCGTTGGCGGAGCTTCTGGCCGAGCGCGCGGCGGTCGCGATCGAGAACGCTCACCTTTTCACGCAGCAGGTCGAAGCCCGGCGCAAAGTCGAGGACCTCTCCCGCCTGAAGGACGAGTTTCTCTCCATCGCCTCGCACGAGCTGAGAACGCCGGTGACCTCGATCAAGGGTTACACGCAGCTCGCGAAAGGCTTGATTCAGGAGAACGATCTCACTACCTCTGCCGAATACCTCGACATCGCGCTCGATCAGATCGACCGGATGTCGAGGCTCATTCTCGAGCTGCTGGACGTCTCGCGCATCGAAACCGGGCGCCTCGAGATCCGGCGCGAGCCGATCGCGTGGTGCCGGTTCGTCACGGAAGTCGTTTCCCGGCACCGGACCTCGCATGCCAATCGCAAGTTCGAGGTCGAAGCGCCGCGCTCCGAGATCGCCGTCGTCGGAGATCGAGACCGGCTCGAGCAGGTTCTCGGAAACCTGGTCGAGAATGCCGTCAAATACTCTCCCGAGGGGAGCGAGATCCTGGTGCGCATCCAGGCTCTCGACGGGCGGGCGACGACGTCGGTCTCGGATCACGGCATCGGGATTCCCACAGACGAGATCGCGCAGGTATTCGAGAGGTTCCACCGCGGACGTCAGGTGTCGTCGACCAACTACGGCGGCCTGGGCCTTGGTCTCTACATCTCCAAGCAGATCGTCGAGCGTCATTCCGGCTCGATCTGGGTGGAGAGCCGCGAAGGTGGCGGCACGACGTTCTCGTTCGCGATTCCGATCGAGGACGAAGAAGAAGAGATCGAGCCTCGGCGGGCGTCCTTCAGCGCGGCGAAGTAGCGAGCTCTTTTCCTCGGTCCGACGCGGCGATCGAGCGGACCGTCTCCAGCGCGATCTCGACCCGCGCGTCCTTCCTCTTCCTCTTGTTGCGCACCTCGGTCGCGGCATCTTCGATGAGGGCCCAGGTGACGTTCGACGGCTGGTACCGCTCCGGCGACGATTCGGCGACGTGGCGGCCGAGGGCTCCGATCGCCGTTCGATACGGGAACGGCTCGGCCGTCCCGACCGACGCGAGAGAGTCGATGTAGCGGGCGGTCAGGTGGCCGGTCGCCGCCGATTCGAGATACCCCTCCACGCCGGTGATCTGACCGGCGAAAAAGATCCTCGGATCGTTCTTCAGACGGAAGAGGTTGTCGAGATGCGTGGGGCCGTTGAGGAAGGTGTTGCGGTGCATCGAGCCCCAGCGCGCCACGACGCAGTTCTCGAGGCCGGGGATCATCTGGAGGAGACGCTTCTGGTCCGGGATCTTCATCTTCGTCTGAAACCCGACGAGGTTGAAGTAGTCGTCCGAGAGGTCTTCCTTACGGAGCTGAACGACGGCCCACGGCTGCGCGCCGGTTTCCGGGTGCTCGAGTCCGACAGGCTTCATCGGTCCGTAGCGCAGCGTGTCGATGCCGCGGGCGGCAATCTCCTCGACGGGGAGACAACCCTCGAAGTGAACGGCATTCTCGAAATCATGAAGCGGATAGAGCTCGGCCTCGAGCAGGGCGGCGATGAACGCTTCGTACTGCTCGCGTGTCATCGGTGCGTTGAGGTAATCGCGCGAGCCGCCTTTGTCGTAGCGGGACTTCCAGTAGAGCCTGGAGAGATCGAGCGAGTCGGCGGCTACGATCGGGGCGATCGCGTCGTAGAAGTAGAGCCCGTCGTTGCCGAGCCGCGCGTGAATCGCGGCGTAGAGACGCTGGCTGGTGAGCGGTCCGGTCGCGACGACGAGGTAATCGAATCCGTCGTGCTCGAGCGAGGTCGCCTCGTCCCGGGTGACCGAGATCGACGGCTCTTCGTCCACGCGAGCGGTGACGAGCGAAGAAAATCGTTCCCGGTCGACGGCGAACGCGTCACCGGCCGGGATGCGTGCCTGACCGGCGATCTCCATGATCGGAGAACCGAGGATCTCGAGCTCCGCCTTCAGTAGCCCGACGGCGTTCGTCGGCGCGGTCGAGCGGAAGGAGTTGGAGCAGACGAGCTCGGCGAGCCGGTCGCTCTGGTGGGCAGGAGTCTGGACGCCGGGGCGCATCTCGACCAGCTCCACTTGATGCCCGCGCCGCGCGAGAACGAGGGCGCACTCGCTTCCCGCCAGCCCTCCGCCGATGATCCGCACCCTCGCCATCAGTTCGACGGCTTTCCCTCGTCGATGACGATCGGAGGCTGAGCGTGCAGGATGATCGTCCCGTACTTCTGCTCGTAGAGAGCGACGTTCCGCCCGATCGCATCGAGGAACTGCTTGGCGTGCTGAGGCGTCATGATCACCCTGCTCGCGATGCGCGCTTCCGGGCGCCCCGGCATGATCCTGCCGAAGTCGATGACGAACTCACTCGGCGAATGGATGATGTTGGCGAAATTGGCGTACTCGCCGTTCGCTGTCTTGTCGTCGAGGACGATTCGAATCTGGTTCTCGGTCTTTTCCACGGGACCTCCTGGGGACATTTCCGGCCACGCCGGCGTCCGAAGCAAGCGAGAACCGGAAAAGGGCCCGCGCGATTCTTCCGGCGGAGGAATCAGACTTCGAGCCGCAGCTCGGTCTCGGGATCGAACAGATGGATCCGGTCGAGCTCGAGATGAAGGGGGATCCGGTCTCCCTGGCGCGGCATCTGGTGCGGGTCGACGGCGGTGATGAAGGGGTCCTCACCCGCGCGGGCGTAGACGATCGCCTCGTGACCGAGGGGCTCGACGATCTCGACGACGGCCTCGATCTCCGCCGTCGTTCCTCGCGCCTGATCGCGAACGGCCCTTACGTTCTCCGGGCGGATTCCGGCGGTCAGCGTCTTTCCGGCATGAGCCTTCGCCGCAGCGCTCAGCCGCGCGGGTAGGTCGATCGTGAAGGTCTCCGCCTTCAGCTGCAACCCCCCTTCGCCGACGGTCGCCCGGAAGAAGTTCATCGGAGGCGTTCCGATGAAGTTGGCGACGAACAGGTTTGCGGGTGTGTCGTAGACCTCGAGCGGCGTTCCGACCTGCTGGAGCCGCCCGGCGTTCATGATGGCGATGCGGTCCCCCATCGTCATCGCCTCGACCTGGTCGTGCGTGACGTAGACGCACGTCGTCTCGAGCTTCTTCTGAAGCCGGGTGATCTCGGCCCGCATCTGGACGCGGAGCTTCGCGTCCAGGTTGGAGAGCGGCTCGTCGAACAGGAACACCGCCGGCTTGCGGACGATGGCCCGCCCGACCGCCACGCGCTGGCGCTGTCCCCCGGAGAGCTGCTTCGGCTTGCGGTCGAGGAGCTGATCGATCCCGAGAATCGAAGCCGACTCCTCGACGAGCCTCTCGCGCTCCTCGCGAGGCATCTTCCGGATCTTCAGCCCGAACTCGAGATTCTCCCGGACGGTCATGTGGGGGTAGAGCGCGTAGCTCTGGAAGACCATCGCGATGTCGCGCTCTTTCGGGGCGAGGTCGTTCACGACGCGCTCGCCGATGCGGATGGTTCCTTCGCTCAGGTCCTCGAGGCCCGCGATCATCCTGAGAGCCGTCGACTTTCCGCAACCAGAGGGGCCGACCAGGACCATGAACTCGCGGTCCCGGACTTCGAGATCGAAGTCGTGGATGACGGCCACGGGGCCGAACCGCTTACCGACTTTCTCGAACGTGACCCCAGCCATGCGTGGACCTCCGGAGATCGAGGGGGAGAACTGGTCGGGCAGGGGGGATTTGAACCCCCGACCACCTGAACCCCATTCAGGTACGCTACCAGGCTGCGCCACTGCCCGACTCGGGGGGTTCTCGTGAGAGCCGGCGGATCGTACCACAGCCCCCGCCGGGCCTCGCGTATCATCTGGGCCTCGCCGAAGACTACCAGTCAGGAGAGTCCGGCGACTCGGCAGTCGTCAACATCGATGAAAGAGAAAAATTCTCAGCTCGAGCCTTCCCGCGACGGAATCGGCCGGGAAGCGCCGATCCATCTTTCCGTTTTCGAGGAGTGCTTCCGCAACGTCGACCAGCCCCTCGCGGTCGCCGATTCGCCCGGGCGAAGAATCATTCGCGCGAACCCCGCCTTCGAGCAGCTCAGCGGTCACGATTCGACCGCTCTTTCGGTTTTCACGGTGGATTCCCTGTTCGAGATCCGAGGCGGCTCATGGGAAGAGCTCGAGGCGAAGAAGGGGCCAACCCGCGCGCTGCTGCTCCAGAAAGGGGGGGACCGCATCCCGGTCGAGCTGAGCATGGCGGGAGTCGGACCGCCGGAAAATCGGCAGCTCATGGTTTCGGTACGGGATCAGCGTCCGCGGCTGCACAGCGAGGAGATCGAGCGCTCCCTCGCGCAGCTGCAGCGGTCGCAGGCTCTGGGGCAGATGGCTTCGGGGATCGCTCACGATTTCAACAACGTGCTGATGGCCGTCCTCCCCTGGTCGGACCTGCTGCGTCGGAAATTCGGCGAAGAACCGACGATCGTTCAAGCCACCGAGCACATCCGGGGTGCGGTTCACCGGGCTCGCGACGTGACGAGGCAGCTCCTCGAGTTCGCGCAGCCGCGTCTGCCCCATAAGGAGCCGACCGCCCTGTCGGGCCTGATCCGTCAACAGATGAAGATCATTCGTCCGGCGCTGCCGCCGGGCATCGAGATCGAGTTTCTCGAGAACGACGAGGGATGGGTCGATGCCGATGGGGCCCAGATCGCCCAGGTGGTCCTGAATCTCGCGCTGAACGCGCGGGACGCGATGCCGGCCGGTGGACGGCTGACCGTCGAGCTCCGTGGAGCGACTCCGGACGAGGGGGAACGGTGGAGCGTCGACCCATCGTCCACGCTCGTTCTGACAGTTTCCGATTCGGGGGGAGGCATCGAGCGGGCGAACATGGAGTCGATCTTCAATCCGTTCTTCACGACGAAGGCGCATGGAAGGGGCCCTGGGCTAGGCCTGTCGGTCGCGATGCGGATGGTGCAGCAGCACGGTGGGGCGATCTACGTCGACAGCGAGCCGGGGAAGGGGACTACCTTCTACGTTCTGCTGCCAAGGCTGAAAGGCGCGAGCGACGGCGAAGGCGCTTCTGAGGGAACCTCGCACGCGGGGCTTCGGGTGATCGTGATCGACGACGAGAAACCAGTGCTCGAGGGGATCGGTGCGATGCTCGAGTCCGATGGCATCACGGTCGAGGCATTCGATCGGAGCGAGGAATTTCTCGAGGCTCTGGAGAAGACGATGAGTCCGCCCGATCTGGTCATCCTCGATCTCGGGATTCCCGGCATCGGGGGGGAGGAGCTCTATCGGCACCTGCGCGCGAAGTTTCCGGAAGTTCCGGTCCTGATCTCGACCGGGTACGGGGACTCCGAGAGGGTGGATCCACTCCTGAAAAGCGCGCGGACTGGCTTCCAGCAGAAACCCTACGATGCGCAGACCCTGTTCCGGGCGATCGACGCCCTGCTCGGGATCGAGTGATCGATCGTCTCTTCGAGCGTCGAGGCGATCGACACTTCCCACTCGGCATCGAGCGTCTGCGGCAGATCGTATCGCGACGGGTCGCTTTGCAGCACGAGCATCGGGATCCGGTCTCGCCGGACGGCGTGGTGATTTACCTGAGGCGGAGCTACCATGGCTTCGGTTTCCATTCGAACCAGAGTCGCCGGGAAGGCGAGGTTGATACAGGCCGATGAGCCCGAAGCTGAAAAGCTTATTGATCGTGGACGATGACCCGGAGGTCCTGGCCGGGCTCGCCGCGGTGCTGGGGCATTCGGGATGGAGCCTCGAAACGGCCTCGTCGGGGAGGGAGGCGCTGCGGCAGTTCGACTCGTTCAGCCCGGACGTCGTGCTGCTGGACGTGATGCTTCCCGACATGTCGGGGCTCGACGTTCTCGACGCGATCAAGGGTGCGAGCGAGACCACGGCCGTGGTCGTGATGTCGGGCGTGGGCACCATCGACACGGCCGTGCGCGCGATGAAGATGGGGGCGGAGACGTTCGTTCCAAAGCCGTGCGATGTCGACGGGCTCGAGGCGATTCTCGAGCAGGCGGCAGCGATCGCCGATACGCGGCATCAGCTCGAGGCCATGCGGCGCGCGAATGCTCCGAAGCAGCTCGAGTTCATCGGAATCAGCGAGCACGCGCGGAGGGTCGAGCATCTGATCGGCCGCGTCGCAGCGGCCCCGACGCCGGTTCTGCTGACCGGAGAATCGGGCACCGGAAAAGGGATCGCCGCGCGGCTGATTCACCAGAGGTCCGACCGGCACCAGGCGGCGTTCGTCGACCTCAACTGCGCGGGACTTTCGCATGAGTTGCTGGAGTCCGAGCTGTTCGGGCACGAGAAAGGCGCCTTCACCGACGCGAAGACGACGAAGCAGGGGCTTCTCGAAGTCGCGGGCCACGGAACCGTCTTTCTCGACGAGATCGGCGAAATGGAGCTGACGATCCAGGCTCGCCTCCTGAAGGCGCTCGAGGAGAAGCGGTTTCGCCGGCTGGGAGGCGTGCGCGAGATCAAAGCCGACTTCCGTCTCATCGCCGCGACCAACCGCGACCTCGAGGCGGAAGCTTCGGCGGGCCGGTTCCGGCGGGATCTCCTCTACCGCCTCAACGTCGTCACGATCGAAATGCCGCCTCTCCGGGAACGTTCGGACGATATCCCGATGCTCGTCCAGCTCCTCCTTGCAGAGTTGACGCAGGAGTTCGGACGTCGCGAAGAAGTCCATGTTTCGGACCGGGCCATGGCGAGGATGTTGCGCCACCCCTGGCCTGGCAACGTGCGGGAGCTGAGGAACGTTCTGGAACGCGCGCTGCTCGTGCGAAAGGGAAGCGAGATCAGGGTCGAGGATCTGCTGCTCGAGAAAGAAGGGACTCTCTCCACCGATGCGGGCGTGATGCCGAAGACGGAATGGGAGATCCGCCCGCTGGATGACGTCGTGCGCGATTACGTTCACGCCGCGGTGGAGGCGACCGAGGGGAACATCCGCAGCGCTGCGCGAAGGCTCGACATCAGTCCATCCACGATTTACGCGAAATTGAAGGACGCTGGAAAAGGGACTAGGGACTAGGGGCCAGGAAGAGCAACACCAACCCCGTCATCCTGAGAGGCTGTGAAAGAAACCAGAGGGGCCGCGCTGGTGGAGCTTGCGAGGCGAGATCAAGGAGCGAGGAGGAGGCGATGCGGTGGCATCGTTGACGACGAGCGACGCGGAGATCGCCCGCAACGCGGC
>JBHEOL010000353.1:0-9867 GCA_046261635.1 Thermoanaerobaculia bacterium
GCCGCGTTGCGGGCGATCTCCGCGTCGCTCGTCGTCAACGATGCCACCGCATCGCCTCCTCCTCGCTCCTTGATCTCGCCTCGCAAGCTCCACCAGCGCGGCCCCTCTGGTTTCTTTCACAGCCTCTCAGGATGACGGGGCTTCGCCTCTAAACCGCGATCAGGCGGACGTCCTCCATCTCCTTGAACGACTGAATGAAGCTGAGCGTCGCATCGTCGATGGCCGAATCGACGGTAATGATCGCCATCGCCTTTCCACCCTCGCTCGCGCGTGCCAGGTTGTACTCGGCGATGTTGATCTCGCGGTCACCGAGGACGGTGCCGACCTTTCCGACGACACCCGGGACGTCGCGGTTGACCATGTAGATCAGCCATCCGGTGGGATCGAACTCGACACGGAAGCCGTTGACCGAGACGACGCGGATCTGCTTCTCGGAGAAGAGGGTTCCCGACACGCAGACCTCGGTCTCTCCCGCGCGGGCGCGAAACGTGACGAGGCTCGTGTAGTCGTGAGGGACGGGATGGAGGGTCGTGCTGGTCGACAATCCGCGGTTCTCGGCCACGGAAAGCGCGTTCACGAAGTTCACGGTCTGACTCAGGTGGGGAGAGAGGAAACCCTTCACGGCGGCGACGGAGAGGATCCGAGCGAACCGCTCTTCGATTCCCCACAGCTCGAGCACCGTCTCGGTCGGCGGACCGTCGAGCAGCTGTGAGGCGAGAAGACCGAGCTTCTCGGCGAGCCGCACCAGCGGCGCGACCTGCGCGTCGGCGGCTCCTTCGAACGGAAGGTTCACGGCGGACACGAAGATCGATCCTTTGAGGGCGGCGACGACCATCTCCGCGGTCTGCACGGCGACTCGGTCCTGCGCCTCGATCGTGTTCGCACCGATATGCGGCGTGAGAACGAGATTCTTCGCCGAGAGGAAAGGATGATCGGGCGGCGGCGGCTCGACCTCGAAAACATCGACGGCCGCTGCCGCAACGCGCCCGTCGTTCAGCGCGTCCGCGAGATCCGATTCCGCGTAAATCCCGCCTCGGGCGCAGTTGACCAGAACCACGCCGGGCTTCATCCGTGAGATCTCTTCACTGCCGATCATGCCACGCGTCTCATCGGTGAGAGGCGTATGCACGGTGATGAAGTCGGACTCGCGAAGGAGTCTCTCGAAGTCGACCAGCTCGGCCTGGACCTTCTGGGCGGCCGCCGGCGGGATATAGGGGTCGTAGGCGAGCAGTGACATGCCGAAGGCCTTCGCCCGCGTAGCGACCCTGCTTCCGATTCTTCCGAGGCCGATGATGCCGAGAGTCTTTCCCGAGAGCTCGATCCCCATGAACTTCGACCGTGTCCATTCGCCGCGCATGACCGAGGCATTCGCCTCGGGGATGCTCCGGCAGAGGGAGAGCAGAAGCGCCATCGTGTGCTCGGTTGCCGAGAGGATATTCGCGGTCGGGGCGTTGATCACGAGCACCCCGCGCGCGGTCGCCGCTTCCACGTCGACGTTGTCGAGTCCGACGCCGGCGCGGCCGGCGACGCGGAGATTCGGACCGGCATCCAGAAGCTCAGCGGTGATCGCGGTCCCGCTTCTCGAGATCACCGCTTCGGCGAGAGCGACTTTCGAGAAGAGCTCGGCTCCCTTGACGCCCGGAGCGTAGTCGAGCTCGATCTCGGGATCGTTGCGGAGAAGCTCGAGGCCGGAGTCAGCAAGGGTGTCGGTAACGAGAATTCGATACGGCATGCTCAAGTCTACCGTGGCCGAGGAGCCCTGTGGCTGAGGATCTTTTCCTCAGCTTCCCAGGTTCGCCAGTGTTGCGGCCGCTTGAACGATCTGACTGACCGCCTTGGGTCATCAGGCAGAGGAAAAGATCCTCTGCCACTGCTCTACTTGCCCGCCACCTCGTCGAGGACGTCCAGCATCGCCGCGACATCCTCGAGCTGAATGTCTCCCATGTGTCCGATGCGGAAGGTGTTCTCCTTCCATTTCCCGTAGCCGCCGCCGAGGGTGAAGCCTCGCTCCTTCATCGCGGCGAGCAGGTCGCTGGCGGTGATCCGGATGGGAAGGAGCGCCGAGACGCTGGGCGAGAGCGCCTCCTTCGCGCTGGCGGGCTCGGCGTACGGGGACGTGCGCTCGAGCACGAGGTCGCGCATCCTGCGATGGCGCTCCCAGCGCGCCTCCAGCCCCTCGTTTTCCATGTCGGCCAGCTGGCGGTCGAGCGCATAGACGAGCGGAATCGCCGGGGTGAACGGAACGCCCCCCTCGTCCGCGGTCCGCTTGAAGTCGAGAAAATTGAAGTAGGTCCCCTTGTAATGCTTTTTCTCGGCGACCTCGATGGCGCGCTCTGAGACGGCGAAGACGGTCAATCCGGGGGGAAGTGCCAGCCCCTTCTGGACGCTGGCGAGGCAGACATCGACTCCCCACTCGTCCATGAGGAGAGGAGCGCACCCGAGGGCGGAGACCGAGTCGACGAGGATGAGAGTATCTTCCGAGACCGAGCGGATCGCCTGCGCGAGAGCGGCGACGTCGTTGATGACGCCGGTCGATGTCTCATTGTGGGTGATGGTGACGGCGTCGTAATGATGCCTTCGCCCGTGTAGATGGTCGGCGAGCTTCACCGGATCGACAGGCTCGCCCCACTCGGTCTCGAGCTGATCCGCCTCGAGTCCCTGCTTGTGCGCGATCTTGAGCCATCGCTCGGAGAACGCACCGCACGTGGTCACGAGGACCGCACGCGAGACCGTGTTCTGCAGCGCTCCCTCCATCAGGCCGGTTCCGGATGCCGACGCCATGAATGCGTTCTGGTTCGTCCGGAACAGTTCCTTGAGCCTCGGAGTGACGCGGGCGAACAGCTCCTTGAACTCGGGGCTGCGATGACCGATCATTGGCCGCATCATCGCTTCATAGATCTCCGGACGGACCCAGGTCGGTCCGGGAACGAAGAATTTCGCCTCTCTGCTCATCATCATTCCTCCAGGAGATGCGGAAGCAATGCCGTGAGGGACGGCTCTCGAACATAAATCTCCGCGTCCCGGGCCACGGCCTCACGCTCGGCGACGCCTCCGAATCCGATGAACAGGTCCACGGCTTCCCGGGTCTCGAGATCGCTGATCCCGTCGCCGACGAAGGCGGCGCGGCCGTGCGAGCGGGCGCGGAGGTTGAGGACCACGAGCTCCTTCCCGCCCGGCCGCGTCAAGGGGGTGCGGCGGTCGAAATCGACCCACGAGCCGTCGGGGGCGAACTTCAACTCGACCGCATGGACGGCGCGCGGCTCGATCCCGAGGTGCGTGGCGAGCGGAAGGATCGCCTGGCGGACGCCGGCCGAGACGAGATGCACGTCGGCATGCGCGGAGCGGAGGGCAGCGATCACTTCGAGGGCTCCAGGCACGAGAGAGTCGATGTATCGCATTCCGAGCGCCTCGACGGCGCCGAGAGTCGGGCGAATCCGCTCGAGGCGCCGACCGTAGACCGCGTCGATGGGGATCTCCCCATTCATCGCGGAGCTCGTCAGGAGCGCCACCTCGGGGTCGCCGTCCGCGAGAACGTCGATCCCTTCGATGGTGACGAGCGTCGAATCGACGTCGAAGCAGACCAGTTCGAAACGCGCTTTCATCGCCAGCCCTCGGCCGACGCAATAAGAGCCGGCAGATCGCTGAAGCTGCGAAGAAGGTGGTCGGGCTCCGCGCGTTCGAGATCCTCCCGCGACGAGATCCCCGTCGTGACCGCCGCGATGGCCGTGCCGGCGGACCGGGCGGTCGAGACGTCGATCGCCATGTCGCCGACGTAGAGAGTCTCCTCCGGCGCACGGCCGATGCGAGCCAGCGTCTCGAGCAGATGCCTCCCATCCGGCTTGCGCGCTCCCGCGAGATCGGGGCCGACCGTCGCGGAGAGCCAGCGGTCGAGACCGAGATGACGCAGGATCTTCTCGGAAAAACGCGTCGGCTTGTTCGTGCAGACCCCCATGCGCAACCCCATCCCCCGAATCTCGGCGAGCGTCTCGGCCACGTGCTCGAGGACCGTCGACTGGCCGCAGCAGACCTCGTCGTAGTGCCGCTCGAACGTCTCCCGTACGCTTGCAGGATACTCCGGCGGGAAGGTCCGCTCGAGAAGACGCTCGACACCCTCGCCGACCGCGGCACGGATCGCCGCCGTTTCGAGCGGCGGTAGATCGTGTGCCCCACGCGTGAAGTTGATCGCCGTGAAAAGAGCGGCGTTCGAATCGATCAGGGTGCCATCGAGGTCGAACACGACCGCTTCGAACCGCGGGGAGCGGCGCAGGAGAAAGTCGTCGATGAACTCCGAGATACCCTGGATGTCGTCGAGGTGGAACTGCGGCGTGTCTCCCGGGGAGAGGACGTCTGATACGGTCGCGACGAGTTGAGGAGGCGCGAGCGGCGGGCGGCCGAGTGCCGAGCGGGCCACCATGATGCTGGGCCAGAATCCACTCGAGCGGAACCCTTCGACGTAGATGCGGCGCGAGGTGAAGCGAGTCAGGAGCTCCCGAGCGTCGGACCAGGCGAACGTGGTTCCGTCCGAGTGGGCCGCCATGCCTTCCTCGCTGGCGAGGATCGTCTCGCGGGCCCCCGCATCGAGGAAGCGCCCCGTGTCGCCGCGCCGCTCGCCGTTCGCGGGGTGGTGAGTGTGCTTGAGGACCGCGACCTCCTCCCCTCTCCCCGCGGAGATCCGGACGAGGGCCTCGAGAACGGTGGTCTTGCCTGAACCAGAGTAGCCAACGAATGAGATTGGAAGCATCGGCGTCTCCGAGACAGTAGCCCTTCCTCCCCCCGGGGCGCAACGCACGAACCTGTGACGGAGAGGCCGGGACGAAATGGTGTGGGACGCAAAGCCCGTTATCGATCCCATGAGAAACGCGATCGCGGTTGCCTTGCTGCTTGCAGCGGTGGCGGTCTACGGGCAGAACGAGCCGGTGCCGCCCATTTCGATCTCCGTTCAGCCGATGGGGGATTCCGGCGAGCATGTGGCGGTGCGCGTCGTGTTCACCTTCGATCCGTCGATGGCGCTGCCGACCGATCGCGAAGTCGTGCTGCAGGGATCGATCCTCCAGGACGGAACGCTGATTCGGAACTTCAGGCGATCGCTGCTCCCCGAGGAACGCTCGCGATTCACGGCGATCCAGGTCGTCCCTGCCGGCGAGGTGACGATCGAGGCGAGGCTCCTGGCGCTTGGCGAACAGGCCCCGCTCATGATCGCGAAACATACGGTGACCGCGAAGGTCGAGAGGAGCGGCGTGCTCTTCACTGCGACCGAGGACGACGAGGCCGATGCGATCCTCGCGGAGGGAGCCGTTCCGGAGACGGCGGGAGCCGTCCGCATCCTGGCGCCAAGGCGCGATCTCGCACCGAATCTCTTCCGGGTCGAGGTGGAGGTCAAGGCGCCGGTCCGGAGGGTCGAGTTCTTTGTCGACGACAGGAAAATCCTGACGCGCAATGCGCCGCCCTACGAGGTCGAGCTCGACCTCGGGACGATTCCCCAGCGGGTCGAAGTTCGCGCGGTCGGTTACGACGCGCGCGGCCGGTATGTCGACGCGGATGCCTGGATCGTCAACGAGCGCGAGAACGACCTCGAGGTCAAGATCACCCGCACGGAGACGCCCGACGGGATGTCGCGATTCAGGGTATCGGTTCAAAACCCGAAGAAACGGCAGCTCGGCGTGCTGCGGCTCGCTGCCGACGACCAGGTGCTGATCGAGTGGAGACGGCCGCCCTATGCGTTCGACATCCCGACCAGCGCTCTCGCGGGGAAGGACTTCGTGACGGCGACGGTGACGGACGCGACCGGGATGGAAGCGAGCGACCTGATCTATCTCGATGGGAATCGCTACGTCGAGCAGGTCGATGTGAACCTGGTGGAGCTTCCCGTGACCGTACTCGACGCGTCGGGCACCCCGATCTTCGGGCTCGAGAAGGAAGCGTTCCAGGTGCTCGAGAACGGGAAGCCGAAGGCGATCGACACCTTCGGTTTCTCGGCGAACCTTCCTCTTTCGGTCGGGCTCCTCGTCGATCACTCGGGGAGCATGGCGCCGCGGATCGACCGCGCGCGGGAGGCGGCGGTGGGATTTTTCTCGCAGATTCTGCGGGAGGGCGACAAGGCCTTCTTCGGGAGCTTCGCGTTCAGCGCGAAAGGGATCACCCCCTTCGTGTCGGACCTCTCGACGCTGCGAAGCGAGATCGACTCGATGCCGAAGGCGGAAGGAGCAACGGCGCTCTACGACGCGATCGTCAGCGGGCTCTATCGGTTCCGGTCGATCCAGGGCCGAAAGGCACTGATCATCGTGAGCGACGGTGAAGACACGGCCTCCCGCGTCGATTACGACGAGATGTTGCGCTACGTGCGCGCGGCGCGGGTTCCGATCTATTTCATCGGAATCGGGATCTCGCGTCTCGAGTTCAGCCTCAGCTCACAACTGAAGACCCTGGCGGCGGAGACGGGCGGAGTCACCTATTTCGTGAATGACGTCGACCAGCTTCGCACGGCGTACACGCAGCTCGAGAACGAGCTTCGCTCGCAGTATCTGCTCGGCTACTACACGGAGAGCACGAAGGGCGATCGCGACTACCGAACCGTCGACGTGAAAGTCGACCGAACCGACGCGAAGGTGAGGACGATCCGAGGCTTCGTCCCTTAGTCGACACCTACTTCTTCTTCATCTCCTCCCGCCGTTTCTTCGCCCACCCAGCGATGATCTTCTGGGGCGTGCGCGAGAGGGCGAGCGAGTCGGGGGGGACGTCCTTGGTCAGCGTCGTCCCCGCGCCGACATAGGAGTTCTTCCCGACCCGGATCGGGGCGACGAGCTGCGAATCGGAGCCGATGAACACTCCCTCCTCGAGCACCGTCTTGTGCTTGTTCACCCCGTCGAAATTGCAGGTGATCGTGCCCGCGCCGATGTTGACGTTTGCGCCGATCTCGGCGTCGCCGATGTAGGAGAGATGCGACGCCTTCGCCCCGTCGCCGAAAACGGCTTTCTTCGTCTCGACGAAGTTCCCCACTTTCGTCTTCTTCCCGAGAACGGTGCCCGGCCGGAGATGGGCGTACGGTCCGACCGAAGCCCCGTCGCCGATCTCCGCGCCTTCCGCCACCGTGCCGGTCTTCACGTGAACGCCGTCTCCGACGCGAACGTCGATGAGATGGACGCCCGGCTCGATGACGCACTCGCGCCCGATCTGGGTCGAGCCCTCGAGGACGACGAACGGATAGATCGCCGTGTCCTGGCCGATGCTCACGGTCGAGTCGATCGAAACGGCCTGCGGGTTTCTGAACGTGACGCCGTCATCCATGAGGCGCGCGATGGTTCTGCGGTTGAGCTCGGCCTCGACCGAGCCGAGCTCGGCGCGCGAGTTGACCCCGAGAGCCTCGATCGGGTCGTCGGCCTCGACGGCGCCGACTCGCCGGCCCAGCTCTACGGCCCGCGAAAGGACCTCGGTCAGGTAATACTCACCCTGCGCGTTGTCGGTCGACAGCGTGTGCAGCGACTCGAAAAGGAGCTTTCCGTCGAAGACGTAGATACCGGCGTTGACCTCGTCGATCGCCAACTCGTCCTCGCTCGCATCTTTTGCCTCGACGATCCGCTCGACGCTCCCGTCGGATCCGCGGACAATCCTGCCGTAGAGCGCCGGCTCGGGCGGACGCATCGTCAGCACGGTCACGGCGTTTCCGCCCCGGTCGTGCTCCCCGATCAGCCGCGCAATGGTCTCGACCCGGGTGAGCGGAACGTCGCCCGACAGCACGAGCACGCGCGATTCATCGAGGCCTCTCCTCGCGAGAATCGACTCGGCCTGCAGGACCGCGTGGCCGGTCCCGAGCTGGTCGCTCTGGACGGCGAACTCGGCGAGCCCCGCGCACTCCCTCTCCACTTCCTCCCGCTGATGCCCGATCACGAGGACCGGGGAAGAGTCGGTGACGCTCCTGGCGAGATCGAGGACGTGATGAACGAGTGGGCGCCCTCCCGCCCGATGCAGGACCTTGATCCGGGATGATTTCATCCGTTTTCCCAGGCCCGCGGCCAGAATGACGACTTCGAGGCGTGACATGAAAACTCCTTCTCTCCGTTCGGCGGTCCCCCCCCCGGGGGGGGAGGCCTTCCTTCAGAAACCGAGCAATTCCGCTGCCGGGAGAGTATCCCAGCCGGCCGCGGCTCAGGCGGACGGGGTGCGGCGCATCTTCTTCAGCCGCCTCCCATACTCGTCGTAAAGACGGAAGAGCGTCTGCGCCAGCGCCTCCGAATCGTGCCGGACGAAGTTCCCCTCGGCGACGACGTCCGCAAAGAAGGGAGTGGCCCCGAGCTCTGCGATCGCGTCGATGTCGGCGGCGACCGGGTACTGGTTCTTCTCTGCATACATCTGGAGGATCGCTTCGGAAGGGCGCCGCTCATGAATCATCACCACGTCCGCGACCAGACCCGAGTGGTCGACGATGGCGCGGAGGTGCGCTTCGGCGGAATAGCCCTCGGTTTCGCCGGGCTGTGTCATCACGTTGCAGATGTAGACCCGCAGTCCGCGCGCCTTCCGGACGGCTTCACCGAGGGCCGGGATGACGAGGTTCGGCAGGATCGAGGTGTAGAGAGAGCCGGGGCCGATCACGATGAGGTCGGCTTCGTGGATCGCTTCGAGAGCGCGGTCGACGGGGACGACATCGGCCGGCTCGATCGTGATCCGGGCGATCGGGGCATGAAGCGGAACCGCCGCTCCGACGAAATGATCGCCGGCGATCGCGGTCTCTCCGAGGAGCTCGGTTCCGTCGGTGCAGATCGCCCGCACGCGGATGTCGGCGAGGGTCGACGGATAGATCTCACCGCGGATCGCGAGCACTTCGGAGGCTGCCAGAATCGCCGACTCGAAGTTGCCCGTCAGGTCGGTGAGTGCCGCGAGAAGAAGGTTGCCGAGCGAATGACCGCGAAGCGGGCTTTCGGTTGAGAAGCGGTAGTTGAATACGCGCGAGAGGAGAAGCTCTTCCTCGGCGAGGGCGACGATGCAGTTACGGACGTCGCCGGGAGGGAGGATGCTGAGCTCCTTCCGGAGAACGCCGGAGCTGCCTCCCTCGTCGCTGACCGTGACGATGGCGGAGAGGTGGGAGATCGACCATGGACCTTCGAGATCGACGTATCGCTTGAGCCCGCGAAGCAGCGTCGAGAGACCCGTGCCGCCACCAATCGCTACGATCCTGAGGCCTTGATCCTCCATGGGACGGGGAGGCTGCGCTACTTCTTCTTCAGCTCCGTGAGCACCTGCTTCGCAACGGACTTGAGCGTGTCGAACACGCCCGTGCCGCTCATCGCGACTGCTTCGAAAGTGGGCTCACCCTTGTAGTTCAGCTGGCGGTATGCCTCGTCGACGGCAACGGCGCTCGGGAGATCGCGCTTGTTCAGCTGAAGCGCGTACGGGAGATCGGCGAGCTCGTAGCCCTGCTCCTGGAGGTTGCGCTCGAGGTTCTGGAGCGATTCGACGTTCGCCTCCATCCGCGCGTCCTGAGAGTCGGCGACGAAGATGACGCCATCCACGCCCTTGAGAATCAGTTTGCGGGAAGCGTCGTAGAACACCTGGCCCGGAACCGTGTAGAGGTGAAACCGGGTCTTGAAGCCTCGGACCGTGCCGAGGTCGAGCGGGAGGAAGTCGAAGAACAGCGTGCGGTCGGTCTCCGTCGCGAGAGAGATGAGCTTCCCTTTCGCCTGCGGATTGGTCTTGTCGTAGATCCACTGGAGATTCGTCGTCTTCCCACACAGTCCGGGACCGTAATAGACGATCTTGCAGTTGATCTCGCGCGCCGCGTAATTGATGAACGTCACGTTCTACCCGATCCGCCCCGTAGTCTCGCTCATTCGGAGAAAAGACTGTCGATGTCCTCGTCCGTGATCTCGGCGAACG
>JBHEOL010000023.1:0-21849 GCA_046261635.1 Thermoanaerobaculia bacterium
GCCGCGTCCTGAAGGCGACCGGAGGGAAGGCGGATCCGGTCGTCGTCCGAGAAGTGCTCGAGCAGATCCTTCCCGGGAAATGAAAAAGGCCCGGGCACGAGGCCGGGCCTTCGCCGCTCGCGGCCCTTTGGTCTCAGCGGCGGCCGATGTTCTGCATCGCCTCGAGAGGAGACTCCCCCTTCTCGTAGCCAGCGGGGATCTCGAACTCCGAGTCGGCGATATTCGTCTTCTCGATGGACGTGACTTCCATGGTGGTGGTCTGCGTATCCGTCTTCTTCCCCTGTCCGGTCGTCGTCGTGATGATCTGTTTGAGCGGGAAGCCCTTGACGGCCGCGGTCTGAGCCTCGATCAGCTTGTCGAGGTCCTCCATCCCGGTGCGCAGCCCGCGCATCTGGACGAAGGACATGCTGTCCTGCGGAATCTGGTTGGTCGACCACGACTCGGTTTTCATGTCGATGTGGGAGCTGCGGTTCATTCCCATGATCTTCATCGCCAGGTCGTAGGATGTGGTCACCACGTACTTGCGGGTGGGGTATCCCTGGATCGTTCCACCGTCTCCGCCGTCGGTGACCTCGACGCTCTGGTTGTCGATGGACATCTGGAACATGCCGCCCATCGACTTCATCATGTTGCCCATCGCCTGGAAGGTGTCTTCCAGCGAAAGCTCGTAGTAGGTTTTCTTCTTCGTGTCGAGAACGAGAAGCGTCTTTCCGCCGTCCTTCGAGATCACGACGGAATTGTCCTGGAACATGACGTTGTCGCCTTCGCGAAGATCGAGGCGCATGTTGGCGCCTTCGACCTTGGCCGTGCCGATCATCTTCGTACCACCGCGGCCGGAGGTCACGCTGCTGAATTCATACTTGAGGCCGGCAGAAGCCGTGCTCGCGACGAAAGCGAGCGCGCCGAGGAGTAACACGATGCGTTTCATGGGGAACCCTCCAGGAGATCTGTGGACTTCGGGGCATTGTACCGCTTTTGCATGGTGATACCATTCGTGTCCGGCCCTTCTGAAAGGTCCCGCATTGCTGGCCGGGGGGAGTCGATCTGATTCGCAGCTCTCGTTCCGCCGAACGGCCCGCAATTTCGTCGCCACAACCGATCCCAGTGCTCGTCGAGGGAGGATCTTTTCAAGTGAAGCGTCTCGTCCTGCTGTCCCTTCTCCTCACAATCGCGCTCACCCCGTCAGCCGTCGCAGCCGGCTTCTCGCTGTTCGAACAGGGGGCGAAGGCCACCGCCCTCGGCGGAGCCTTCACGGCCACGGCCGACGATCCCTCCGCGATCTTCTACAACGTCGCCGGACTCGCCTACCAGCGGGAGATGTCGGCAACCATGGGGGCCACCTTCATCACGTACTCGTCCGAGTTCACGGGCGACCCCGGTTCGCCCTACCCCGGCGCCGGCGTGAGTGAGTTCTACGCCGACCATGTCTTCATCATCCCGAATGCCTATCTGGTGATTCCGATTGGAGAGAACGCCGCGTTCGGAATCGGCCAGTTCACCCCGTTCGGCCTTCGCACCGATTGGAAGGATCCGAACCGCTTCTCCGGACGATTCATCTCGCAGGACGCGAACATCAAGAGCCTCGCGATCCAGCCTTCCTTCGCGATGAAGTCGTCCGACGGACGGTTCGCCGGCGGGATCGGCCTGCAGTACCTGGCCTCGCACATCTCGTTCGAGCGCAACATCCCGGCTGTCTTCATCGACCGGGTCTACGATGCGGCGCACGTCCGGCTCAACAGCGACTGGAATGACGGATGGGGATGGAACGTCGGCCTGATGTACCGGCCGAACGATGCATGGAGCTTCGGGGTCAACTACCGGGCCCCGATCGACATCGATTTCGAAGGGGACGCGAAGTTCATCCAGATTCCGACCGGCAGTCCCCAGCTCGACGCCGTGTTCGCCAGCCGGATTCCGCCGAACCAGAACATCACCACCGCGATCGAGTTTCCCTCGGTCTTCCACTTCGGAGTTGCGACCACGCTCATCCCCAACTGGCGCGTCGAGCTCGACATGGTCCAGACCGAATGGAGCAGCTTCGATCAGCTGCTCGTCGACTTCGAGCAGACCCCGGAGGCGAATCTGGACATTCCCCAGGATTGGAATGATGCCCGCTCCTATCGGATCGGCGGGAGCCGTCCGGTGACCGATCACTGGACCGTTCGTCTCGGGGCGCTGTACGACGAGACGCCGCAGCCGCTCGAAGGGGCCGGCCCGCTCCTCCCGGACGCGGACCGCTACGGAGTCACCTTTGGTCTCGGCTGGCAGCGCGGTCCATGGACGGTCGACCTCAGCGAGTTCGCCCTCTTCTTCGCCGAGCGCGACACGCGCGGAGGAAACCGCGACAACTTCAACGGAACCTACGAGACCAGCGCCAACCTCTTGAGCTTCAACGTCGGATACACCTTCTAAAGGAGTCCCTGCATGTCTCGGAAGAATTCAATCCAATGCGGTCTCGTCCTGGCGATGCTTCTGGTCGCCGCCTTCCCCGCGCTCGCCGCCCGGGGCGAGGCTGACTTCACCCGTTACGTCGCTCTCGGCGATTCCTACGGAGCCGGCGTCTCGAATGGCTCGGTCGTCGTCTCGCATCAAATGTGGAGCTACCCCTCGGTCATCGCGCGCCAGGTCGGGATCCCCGTCTGCGGCGCGGATCCCGGCTGCATCGGTTTTCAGCAGCCGCTGGTGAGCCAGCCCGGCATCGGTCCGGAGCTGGTGCTGCAGAGCATCTCACCGCTGGTCATCGGACCGAAGGCCGCACAGTCCGGCTCGCCGATCAACCTGATGCTCCAGCGTCCTTACAACAACCTGAGCGTCCCCGGGTTCCGCGTCGGCAACCTGCTGACGACCACGGGCGCCGAGCAGGGGTCGGGTGCGGCTCAGTTCATCCTTCGGGGGCAGGCACCGGCCGTTCATCAGGCTCTCGCTCTCAACCCGACGTTCATCAGTCTCTGGATCGGCGGCAATGACGTTCTCGGGGGCGTTCTCGCGGCCGACCCCGCCGTCATGACTCCGATCGAGGCCTTCCGCACCAGCTATGCACAGGTGCTCGACACCCTCATCGCCGGAGCACCGAACGCGGGGATGGTCACAGGGACGATCTCCAATCCGATCCTCATCCCCTTCGCGACGACGGTGCCTCCGGTCCTGGTGAACCCGGCGACCAACCAGCCCGTTCTCGGGCCCGACGGCCTTCCGATCTTCTTCATCGCCGACCTCGGCGGAGGTCAGATCGGGCAGCTGACACCGGGCTCGCTCGTGACCCTGAGCGCGACGCCCTTTCTCGCGACCGGATACGGCATCCCGCCGCAGCTCGCGCCGATGTTTCCGCAGCTCCCCGACGCCGGCAAGCCGCTCCCTGCGGGCGTGGTGATCACCACGACCGAGGCGGCGGCAATCGTCGCCCGGGCCAACGAAGTCAACGACGCCATCCGCGAGATTGCCGGAGCGCGCGACATCCCGGTCGTCGAGTTCGACGAGCTCTTCTCCGACATTCTTGCAGGCATCAACTTCGCGGGAATCGCGCTCGACGCTTCGTTCATCACCGGCGGAATCTTCAGTCTCGACGGATTTCACCTGACCGACATCGGCTACACCCTCTTCGCCAACGAGCTGATCGAAACGATCAACGACGCCTATGGCACCGAGATCCCCTTCGCCTCGATCCTCCCGTTCTTCGCGAACAACGCGCCCCGCGAGGAGTACGGGTTCACCCCTCCCCTCCAGTCGTTCGTCTTCACGGGCGGAGCGGCGCTCAACTCACTGCTTCAGGTGGGGACGCCCGACGAGGGCGAGGCCGATGACCCTCCTCCTGCCCGCCGGCGCGCCACGAGGCGTTGAACCGAGACAGCGCACTACCGACAAAAAGGTGAGCCCCCCGGGGGGCTCGCCTTTTCATTTCGAGAATCGGTTCGAGGATCAGGTTCCGGCCGGGCGTCCACGGGGAGAGGGCCGCGAGATATCGATCATCGCCATCCGCTCCTTCTCGTCGTACCAGCACTGGAAGCGTTTGATTCCGGGGATCTCGATCTCGTAGTGCCTGAAGAATGTCGGGATGTGAATCGAGGTCGATTTATCGGACTGACGGATCTTTGCAGTCCCTTCGTCGCTCTTGTCGGATGGGCGGATACCGATCAGCTTGCGCTTCCGGTCGAAAAAAAGATGAGCGCTCGTCCGACCACGCAGATGGAGGATGGAGGCGACATCGGAGGTGAGCCTGATCAATCGCGACTGCACGATGGTCGCGGAAGCGGGCACCGACGTGTCGGGCTGGGGCTCCCATTTCTCGAATGACATACCAATCCTCTCCTCACCCATCCCAGTCTTCGAGGCTGTCAAGTGACATTAGATAAATTTGCATGGATTTTGTCAATATTAACCGCTACTGTTTCATGCCAAATAATCATTGGAACGGCGGAGAAATTTCCCGAATCGAGGGGAAGGGGAGGCAAGATACAAGGCAGAAGGCAGAAGGCAGAAGGCAGAAGTAAAGGCAAAAGCCAAAGCGCATTTGGTTTTGTTTTTACTTCTGCCTTCTGCCTTCTGCCTTGTATCTTGCCTCCTCCCCGCCCCCGAGGTACCCTCGGAAACGGGACTTTCTCGGCTGGTCGGCGCCAGCCGATGTTTTCGAGAATCATCAGCGCCGCCACCTTCGGCATCGACGCCGTCCGCATCACCATCGAGGTGGACGAGGGAAGCGCCGGGCCGCCGCGATTCATCATGGTCGGTCTCCCCGACGCGGCCGTCCGCGAGTCGTACGCCCGCGTCAAGTCCGCCCTCGTCAACTGTGGGTTCCCGGCCCACACCGACAACCTGGTCGTCAACCTCTCCCCCGCCGACGTGCGGAAAGAGGGGTCGGGGTTCGATCTCCCGATCGCGGTCGGGATCCTTCACAACGCCTCGATCCTCCGCAGCGAGCAGGTGAGCGGCCGGATCTTCGTCGGGGAGCTGTCGCTCGACGGAACGATCGCTCCGATCCGGGGAGCGCTTTCGATCTCCTCCGCGTTCCGGGGCGACGCCGAGATCCGGGAGATCATCGTCCCCGCTCCGAATGCCGCGGAAGCGGCGGCGGTGAGCGAGGTGCGCGTGATCGGCGCGGCCTCTCTTCCGGAGTTGGTCGACCATCTCCGAGGGGAGTCACCGATCGATCCCCACCCCGACCAGCCGCTGGTCGAGCCTCCTCTCGAGGGGATCGACTTCGCGGAGGTCCGGGGCCAGGCGCAGGCCAAGCGCGCGCTCGAAGTCGCCGCGGCGGGAGGGCACAACGCGATGCTGATCGGTCCTCCCGGATCGGGCAAGACGATGCTGGCGCGGCGGCTTCCGTCCATTCTTCCGCGCCTTTCCCTTGCGGAGTCGATCGAGACGACGAAGATTCACTCGGTGGCAGGGCTGATCCCGGCGGGCGCCGGCCTGCTCGCGCGGCGCCCTTTCCGCTCGCCCCACCATACGATCTCGAACGCGGGGCTGGTCGGCGGCGGGACGATTCCGAGGCCTGGCGAAGTCAGTCTCGCTCACAACGGCGTGCTCTTTCTGGACGAGCTCCCGGAGTTCCGCCGGGACGTTCTCGAGGTCATGCGCCAGCCGCTCGAGGATGGGTTCGTGACGATCTCGCGGGCGATGCGGGCGGTCACCTTCCCCTCGCGCTTCACGCTCGCCGCGGCGCTCAACCCCTGTCCGTGCGGCTACTTCAACGATCCGAGGCGCCGGTGTCAGTGCATCCCCGTCCAGATCACGCGCTATCTGAGCCGGATCTCCGGCCCGCTGCTCGACCGGATCGATCTGCAGGTCGAGGTCCCCGCGCTGTCCGCCGAGGAGATCGGCTCCCTACAACAAGGAGAGAGCTCGGCCACCATCCGGGAAAGAGTCGAGAAGGCGCGCGCAATCCAGCAGGAGCGATTCCGCAGGTCGGCGCTTCGATGCAATGCCGAAATGGCCGGGCGGCATCTGAGGCGCTGGTGCGAGCTCGACCCAGGCTCGCGCCGCATGCTGGAGACGGCGCTCGAAGCGATGGGGCTCTCGGCGCGCGCCTGGGACAGGATTCTGAAGGTGGCGCGGACGATCGCGGACCTCGGCGGCGAGGAGAAGCTCGGCTCCGAGCATGTCGCCGAGGCGATTCAGTACCGGGCGCTCGACCGCGCGTGGTTCCGGCAGCCGGGGTGAAAAAAAAGGACTCCGGAGCAAGTCCGGAGTCCTCATTCACGTCGATGGACCGCCGCTCAGGTTTCGGCGGGGATTTCGCCCCGCAGCATCTTGCTGAGCGCTTGCGGATTCGGATTCACGAAAATCTCGCCGTCGATTTCGACGATCGGATCTTCAAGTGCGCCGTAGAGGCGTTTTCCCAATCCCTTCAGATCTTCCGCTCGAATCAGCTCGTAATCGAGCCGGCTGTCCGTCAACAGGAGCGCGAGGGCATTGCCCTTTTCGCGCTTACGGCTCGGGTAAAATCGGATATGCATACCCAAACCCTCCCTTCCACTGACTGGTCAATGCTCTACCCGTGGAAATTGGCAAGAAGCATTCCAGTCGTCTGCTCCCCGCCAGTAGGCGGCATTGCCCGACCGGACATTGTGACACGAGTGACCGGAACCTCCTAGTAGCCGGGGCTTTCCAGGTAGCCGGGGCTTTCCAGGTGGCCGGGGCTTTCCAGCCCCGGCTAGTGCCACGCCAGCGGAAGAGGAGCAAACCCAGCGGTGAACGCGTTCGCAGCGTCACCTGCAGGATCACGCTCCGTGGGACGAGGCCGGGGGGGGGGCTGGAAAGCCGTGGCCACTCAGGGAGTCCCGGCCAGCGGCGCCGCTCCGGCCACCCCGGCGGAATCCCGGATCGCCGCCTCCTCGCGATACTGCAACTCGTAAAGCCGCCGGTAGAGGCCGTCCTCGTCCATCAGCTCTTCATGGGTCCCCTGCTCGCGGATCTCCCCATGGTGGAACACCACGATCTGATCGGCCGAGCGGATGGTCGAAAGCCGATGGGCGATGACCAGTGAGGTTCGACCCTCGGTGAGGGTCTCGATTCCTTCCTGAATCAGCCGTTCGGTTTCGGTGTCGATCGAGGAAGTCGCCTCGTCGAGGATGAGAACCGGCGGGTCGTAGGCGAGGGCGCGCGCGAACGAGACGAGCTGTTTCTCCCCCACGGACAGCCCGGCTCCCCTCTCCCGCACCTCCGTGTCGTATCCATTCGGGAGCTTCCGGATGAAGCGGTCGGCCTGCACCTTTTCGGCGGCTCGCACCATCATCTCCCGCGAGATCCTCTTCTCGCCGAGGGTGATGTTGTCGCCCATGGTGCCGGCGAAGAGGAAAAAGTCCTGCTGGACGATCGCGAACAGGCGACGGAGCTCCGCGAGATCCATTTGGCGGATGTCGACGCCGTTGATCAGGATGCTCCCCTTCTGAATGTCGTAGAAGCGCATCAGAAGGTTCGTGACGGTCGTTTTGCCGGCGCCGGTGTGGCCGACCAGAGCGACGCGCTCGCCGCGCCGGACGGTGAAGGAGATGTTCTTGAGCACCCACTCGGGCTCGGTGTAGGCAAAACTCACCTCGCGGAACTCGATCGACTCGACCTCCCGGACGGCCTTCCCCTCCCCGCCCACGATTCTGGCCTTCGTGTCGATGAGCCGGAAGATTCTCTCGCTCGCCGCCATCGCAGCCTGGAGGATATTGTACTTTTCCGAAAGGTCGGAAATCGGTTCGTAGAACCTCTGCGCGTACTGGAAAAAGGCGATGAGAGCGCCGAGCGTCAGGGTTCCGCGCAGGACCTCGCCACCGCCGTACCAGACGATCAGCGCGATGCCGATCGACTGAATGAGCTCGATCATCGGGTAGAAAACCGAGTAGTACCAGATGGACTCGATGTTGGCGTCGCGATGACGCGCGTTGAGCTCGGAGAACTTCCGCGACTCTTCCTGCTGACGGTTGAAGAGCTGCACGACCGAGACGCCCGAGATGTGCTCCTGGAGGAACGCGTTGATCGCCGCGATTCTCGCCCGCACCATCCTGTAGGTCTTACGCGCCCCGTTCCGGAACCAGATGGACGTGACGGCGATGAACGGAAGGATCGAAAAGAGCACGAGAGCGAGGCGCCAGTCCATCCAGAACAGCACGCCGATGATCCCGGCCAGGACGACGATGTCGCCGAAGATCGAGACGAAGCCCGCCGTGAACATCTCGTTGAGAGCGTCGACGTCCGTCGTGACGCGCGTGATGAGCCGCCCAACCGGATTGCGGTCGTAGAACTGGACGTCGAGCTTCTGCAGGTGCGCGAAAATCTGGCGCCGAAGGTCCGACATGATGAACTGCCCCATCATGTTCATCAGCACCATCTGCGTGTAGAGGACGAAGAATCCGCCGACGAGAGCGACCAGGTAGAGACCGGCCGCGAAGTTGATCCCGGCCAGCGGCTCGAGGGTGAGTCCTCTCGCGCCGAGCCAGAGCGCGATGTCGCGGCTCACGCCCGCCTGGGGTACACCCGAGGGATTGACGACATAAAGGTCGATGGCGATGCCGACGATCGCCGGCCCGGCCAGCTCGAGCAGGGAGGAGAGAATGATCAGCACGACCGAGAACGCGGCGCGGGCGCGGTACGGCCGCAGGTAGCCGAACAGCCGGCGCGCCAGGCGCGGGTCGAACTGCTTCGTCCCTTCGTCTTCCTGGCGCTCGATCACGCGATCTCCTCCAGCTCTTCCTCGAGCGCCTGGCGGCGATAGAGATCGGCGTAAATACCGTCCAGCAACAGAAGATCTTCGTGGGTCCCCCGCTCCACGATCCGCCCCTCCGCGAGGACGATCACGTGGTCGGCATCCTTCACCGACGAGACGCGATGGGAGACGATGAGGACGGTGCGGTCTTTCCTCAGCGATCGAAGCGCGCTCAGCACGCGCTCCTCGGTCTGGGTGTCGACCGCGCTCAGAGCGTCGTCGAGAAGAAGCACCGCCGGGTTTCGGATGATCGCGCGGGCGATCGCCGTCCGTTGCTTCTGCCCGCCCGACAGAGTGATCCCCCGCTCCCCGATCACGGTCTCGATCCCGAGGGGAAAGCCCCCGAGGTCGCTCTCGAGACCCGCCATCGACGCCGCGTCGCGGATCTCGGGCAGCGTCGCCGCCGACCGGCCGAACCGGATGTTCTCGGCGATCGAATCGGAGAAGAGAAACGTCTCCTGCGGCACCATGGCGAGCGAATCGCGCAGGTCGGTGACCGGGATCGACTCGAGCGGGCAGCCGTCCACGAAGATCGCTCCGTGCGGCGGCCGGATCTGCCGGGCGAGAAGCGACAGAAGCGTCGACTTCCCACTGCCGGTCGCGCCGACGATACCGAGCGTCTCCCCCGCCCTCACCCGCAGATCGACGTCTCGCAGAACCGTTCGCCCCTCATACGCGAAGCTCAGGTTCCGGATCTCGATCTCTCCGCGAATCGGCCCCGTGAGGGTGCACGGCTCCCCGGCGGTCTCCGCCTCCGGCTCGACGATCCATACCTCGTGCAGCCGCTTCATCGAAGCCATCCCGCGCTGGAAGAGGTTGATCACCCACCCGAGGGCGACCAGCGGCCAGACCATGCGGGCGAGATAGAACTGGAACGCGACGAAGGCGCCCAGAGTCATCTCGCCGCCGATGATCCTTCTCGATCCGAGAAGGAAGATCAGGACGAACAACAGGCCGATCACCGTATGGAGGACTGGATAGAAGAAGGCAGTCAGCTTGATCAGCGTACGGTTCCGGCGGACGTACTCGTCGTTCATCGCGCCGAACGACTCGATCTCGTGCTGCTCGCGCCCGAACGCCCGCACCACGCGGACACCGGCGAGGTTCTCCTGCACCTTCGCCGACAGCTCCCCGAAGTAGTCCTGGACCTCGCGGGAGCGGACATGGATCCGCTCGCCGAAGCTCTTCGCGAGCCACGCGACGATCGGCACGGCAAGGAGCGCGATCGTCGCGAGCCTCGGCTCGATCCGAAGCATCATCACGAACGAGCCGATCACGACGAGGATCGACGAGAACGAGTGCATGACCGCCGGCCCGGCGAGCATCCGCACCGCCGAAAGGTCGTTCGTCGCCCGCGACATCAGATCGCCCGTTCGCTGAGTCTGGAAGAAGCTGAAGGGCAACGACTGGAGGTGCTCGTAGAAATCGCCTCGGATGTCATATTCGATCCGCCTCGAAGCGCTGATCAGGATCCTCCGCTGCGCGAAGAGGAAGATCCCCTGGATCGCTGCCGCTCCCGCGTAGAGAAGGGCGAACTCGATCAGCACGCCACGCTCGATCCCCCCGCGCAGCCGGTCCACGGCCCCCCCCACGATCAGCGGCTTGACGAGCGAGAAACCGACCGAACCGATGACCATCAGCCCGCCCAGGATCATCGTCCCGCGGTAGCGCTGAAAGTACGTCAGCAGGCGTTGGAGCGGCGTCATGACGGTCCACAATACCCGCCACCCTTCGTTTTATGCCCCCACGGAACCCCGAATTCCGCCCGGGTCTCTTCCATCGGTGCCGCCGGCCGGGCTATGCTGAACCTTCCATGTCCGACCTGCCGAACGTGATGGGGAAAGTGGATGCCGTCGACATCGGCGAGCGCAAGCTGACCCTGCAAACCGAGTTTTTTCCCCGCCCCGAGCCGCGACTCGAGACCAAGGTCTACCTCGGTGGGGCGCTCAAGAAGGTCTACACCGAGCCGGTCGCTCCCGACGAGCCCGACGTCCAGGGGCTGCTCCACCGGACCCACCAGCAGCGAATGGCCGAGATCGTCCAGGGACTCAAAGGGCTGCAGCCCAAATGAGGCTCGACAGGCTCCGGGGCGACGATGAGTCGAGGTGGCGCTCGGAGTTCATGAAGGCCAACTGGACCTTCGGTGGCCTGACACTGAGCATCACCCTTCCGGAGTTCGCCGAGGGTGAGCTGGTCGTGCGCGGGATGCACTTCGGCTACTACCTCCAGCCGCTCCATCTCAACGCCTTCGACCGGGAAGACCTCCCGCGCCGCCTCATGTCCGTCCTCGCGCGCAGAAAGCCGCCGCTCGATTTCCTCGAGCTGATGGGCGCCGGCGTCCGTATCCCGCACGCTTTCCCCACGGGCTTCACCATCGACAGCGTCCTCCGGATCGCGCTGCTGGAGCTCAAAAGGCTGCCGGTGAGTGAGGAGTGAGGGACGAGGGGCGAGGAAAAGGCAGAAGGCAGAAGTAAAGGCAAAAGCAAAAGCAGAAGCACCTGCGTTGGGGTTGCCGTTGCTCTTACTTCTGACTTCTGCCTTCTGCCTTCTGACTTCTGCCTTCTGCCTTCTTACTTCTGCCTTCTGCCTTCTGACTTCTGCCTTCTGCCTTCTGCCGTCTGCCGTCTGCCTTTTCTTCTGGCTTCTGATTTTCCCTAGCCCCTAGCCCCTGGTCCCTATCTTCTCCTGACCACCCGCCGGCACTTCGCTTCGGCGCGGGCTTCGATCTGCCGGACGCGCTCGCGTGAGAGCTTCAGGATCTCGCCGATGTCGCGCAGGGTCATCTCCTCGTCCTGGAGGATTCCGTAGCGCAGCTTGACGACGGCTCTCTCGTCGAGAGGAAGCGCGTCCACCGCCTGCTGCACCGTCGCGTGCCGGAGCAGGTCGTCGAGAAAGCTCCGCCTCTCGTCGCTCACCTCGGGCACGACCTCCACGTCTGGAAGCGCGTTGTAGGTCTCTTCAGCGTCCCGGTACGGGCTCGTCCAGAGCAGAGTCTTCGACAGTTCGCACGGCGCGATCGAGAGCTGCTCGCACACGCGGCCCAGCCCCGCGCCCGCGAGCGCGCGGATCTCTTCCTCGCTTCTGCCGATGAACGTCGCGATCTCGGAAAAAGGCTTGGGGCGGTAATCCGTGAGGCCGTGCCTGAGGGTGAGCACGAGCTGCTCTTTGGGCGTCAGCCCGGAGAGTTGCGCCAGCAACTCCTCGCGGGTCGACTGTTCTTCCATCTCGTCTTCGACCGAGCGAACGGTCGTCTGCTCGATCATTTCTCCGAGCTCGGTATGCGACTCGGAGTCGAGCTCGGATGAGAGTGAGAAGTTCTCGTAGCTCGCCTGGAGCAGGGTCTGAACTTCCTTGACGGTCACGCCGAGCTCCTGCGCCAGCTCCTCGGACGTCGGGATGGTCTGCTGCTCGGTGATCGCGGTTGCGATCGCCTTCTCGAGCCGGTACATGAGGTTCGCGCGCTTCGGCGGAAGCCGGAACGCCCCTCCCTGCTCGGAGAGCGCATGGAGGATCGACTGCCGGATCCACCAGACCGCGTACGTGATGAATTTCACGTTCTTGTCGGGATCGAATTTCTTCGCGGCCTGGATCAGCCCGAGATTCCCCTCATTGATCAGGTCGAGGAACAGAACGTGGGCGTTGCGGAATCGCTTGGCGTAGGAGACGACGAACCGGAGGTTCGCCTGCACGAGCCGCTGGAGCGCTTCCTCGTCGTCGTACTGACGGATCAGCTTTCCCAGCTCTCGTTCTTCTTCAGGAGTCAGTCGCTGGATCTTGGCTATGTCCTGCAGGTACTGATTGAGAAGATCGAACGACTGATCACGATGCTCATCGCGCCGAGACATGATGGTTGTGAGAAGTGTCCCGCCGCGACGGGACGGGTGTCAACTGAGCCGGCGCTCGAGTGCGCTACGTTCCCAACCCCCCAGAGTGGCGGCGGCATCCCAGGTCGATCTGCAGAACGCGAGAATCACCTCGTCGGGATCTGCGGCCGTCCGAACCACTTCATACGGCAGAATGAACTCGCCCAGTCCTTCGCTCCAGCGTGCCGCCTCCGGCCGGACGGAAGCAACAGCGAAACCATCCGGCGCCGGAGCCGCGTACGCGTAGAAGGCGGGCTCCGTCATCTCTCCCGAGCCCGGCCACCATCCGACGCTGTGAACCTCGTGCGAGTACGACTCCTTCGTGACCTCGTCCGCCCCCGCCCTCTCCGGCGCGCGCCGGCCCGAGAACCTCGTCGATGCGAGATCGAATGCGCCCCAGAAGAAATGAACGGGGCTCTGTTTTCCCAGGAACTCGCCGCGGAATCGCCGGAGGACGCGGTCTACCTGCACGAGAATCTGGTGAAGGCGGGAGACGGCCTCGGGATCGTAAGTCCGATGAACACGGTCCTCGTCGAACCGTTCCGTGATGTCGGTCTCGACGGGGAAGGTCGTGATCTTCGCCTCGATGCCGAGCTGCCCGAGAGTCTCCATCAGCTTCGCATAGAAGTCCGCGACGGCCATCGGCTCGAGCGGAAAGGCTGCCAGCATGCCATCCGAGGTCGAGATCGTGAGGGAATGCTCGAGAAAATCAAAATCGATGGCGAATGTGCGCGAGCCGTCCGGAATGGTGGAGGTGGTCAGGCCCGAAGGAGTTACGTAGAACGCAACGTGCCAGAAATGGTTCTCCGGATAGCTGCGGAACAGGCGGATCTTCCCGACCACCTGCATCCACATGTGCAGCGTGTCACGCGTCGCGCGCCACCCCTCGAGCGGGAGCTCCGGCCACGGGTCCTGGGGCATGGAGGGAGTGTATCGCGGTGCGGGGGAAACGGGCAGGTGGCAGGATCCTGCCATTCTGAGATCCTTCGGTCGCGCTCACCGTAATCGTGGACGCGGCCATTCGGCGCGGCGCTCCCTCAGAGGCTGTGAAAGGATGACGGATGGGGACGATCCTCGCCGGCAGAGGAAAGGATCCTCTGCCACTGGTTCAGGATCGTCGCGTCAGGTGGCGGGGGGTGGCTTTGACCAGCGCCTGTTCGCGGTTGACGCCGCACCTGCGATCGAGCATCGACTGACGGATCGCGGCGATCAGGTCGTCGGCGTCGAGGACATGGTCCTCGAGGTTCTTCAGGACGTTGAGAATGACTTCGACTCCGGCGAGATTGACGCCGAGGTCGCGGGTGAGGCGGAGGATCATCTCGAGGCGGCGGATCTGATCGGGACCGTAGAGGCGCGTGTTTCCCCCCGTCCGGGCCGGGTTGAGGAGCCCTTCCCGCTCGTAGAGCCTGAGCGTCTGCGGATGGATGTTGTACCGCTCCGAGACGATCGAGATCATCACGTATCCGTCGAGTCGTCTTCTCACCATCGCTAGTCACGTCCTCTGCCTGTTCCTCCGGCCGGCCTCTCGCCGGGCGAAGCGGTGCGGGACGGGCCTTCCCGTCCCGCACCCGTGGGTTTTACTTCTTCTCGTCTTCGACGACTTCCGCTTCGATGACGTCGTCGTTGGCCGTCGAGCCGGCGCCGCCGGCCTCGCCACCACCGGTCGCTCCGCTGCCACCGGCATCGCCACCGCCCTGAGCCGAGGCCTGGCTGTACATGACCTCCGCCAGCTTGTGCGATGCCTTCTGGAGCGTGTCGGTCGCGCTGCGGATCTCGTCGAGCTTCCCCTGCTCCATCGCCTTGCGGGCGTCGGAGATGGCGGACTCGAGGCTCGTCACGTCGTCCCCGCCGATCTTGTCGCGGTTTTCGTTGAGCATCTTCTCGACCTCGTAGATGAGCGTATCGAGCTGGTTGCGCGCCTCGATCTCCTCACGCCGAGTCTTGTCCTCGTCGGCGTGGGATTCAGCATCACGAACCATTCGCTCGACGTCGTCCTTCGAGAGTCCCGAGGAACTGGTGATCGTGATCTTCTGCTCCTTGCCGGTGCCGAGATCCTTCGCCGAGACGTGCATGATCCCGTTCGCGTCGATATCGAACGTGACCTCGATCTTCGGAATCCCGCGTTGAGCCGGCGGAATGCCCTGGAGATGGAACACGCCGAGGAGCTTGTTGTCCTGCGCCATGTCGCGCTCGCCCTGGATGACCTTGATCTCGACCGACGTCTGATTGTCGGCCGCGGTCGAGAAGGTCTCGGCCTTCTTGGTCGGGATCGTCGTATTGCGATCGATCAGCCGCGTCATCACGCCGCCGAGGGTCTCGATACCGAGGGAAAGCGGGGTGACGTCGAGAAGCAGCACGTCCTTGACGTCGCCGCCGAGAACACCGCCCTGAACCGCCGCGCCGATCGCGACGACTTCGTCCGGGTTCACGCCGCGATGCGGCTCCTTGCCGAAGTAGTCGGTCACGAGCTTCTGGACCATCGGAATGCGCGTCGATCCGCCGACCATCACGATCTCGTCGATCTGGTTCGGCTTGAGACCCGCGTCGGCCAGCGCCTTCTTCACCGGCTCCATCGTCTTCTGGATGATGTCGCCGACGAGCTGCTCGAACTTCGAGCGGCTCAGCTGCATGTTGAGATGCTTCGGACCGCTTTGATCCGCCGTGATGAACGGCAGGTTGACGTCGGTCGAGGCGGTGGACGAGAGCTCGATCTTCGCCTTCTCGGCCGCTTCGCGCAGACGCTGGAGGGCCATCTTGTCCTTCGACAGATCGATTCCCTGGTCCTTGCGGAACTCCTCGATGATCCAGTCGATCAGCTTCTGGTCGATGTTGTCGCCTCCCAGATGCGTGTCGCCGTTGGTCGACTTGACCTCGACCACGCCTTCACCGACTTCGAGGATCGAAATGTCGAACGTTCCGCCTCCGAAGTCATAGACGGCGATCGTCTCATCCTGCTTCTTGTCCAGACCGTAAGCGAGTGCCGCCGCCGTCGGCTCGTTGACCAGGCGCTCGACCTTCAGGCCGGCGATCTCTCCAGCGTCCTTGGTCGCCTGGCGCTGCGAATCGTTGAAGTACGCCGGAACCGTGATGACCGCGCGGTCGACTTTCTCCCCGAGGTAGTCTTCGGCGGCCTGCTTGAGCTTCTGGAGGATCATCGCCGAGATCTCGGGGGGCGGAAAATCCTTCCCCTCGATCACGATGCGGACGTCGCCGTTCGAGGCCCTCTCGACCTTGTACGGGACCATCTTCATCTCTTCGTTGACTTCGTCGAACTTGCGCCCCATGAAGCGCTTGATCGAAAAGACGGTGTTCTCGGGGTTGGTCACGGCCTGCCGCTTGGCGACCTGACCGACCAGACGCTCCCCGTTCCGGGCGAAGCCCACCACCGAAGGGGTGATCCGGCTCCCCTCGGCATTAACAATAACTTTCGGCTCGCCACCTTCCATCACGGCCACGACCGAATTGGTGGTTCCGAGGTCGATGCCGATAATCTTTCCCATGTGATGCTCTCCTTTTTCCCATTTCGGCTAGTTCAGCCAATGTCTGAGTCACTCATAATCAGATTCAACACGATTGAAAACTTGAGTCTCCCGTTGTGAATTCCCGTGCAACTTCCCCTCCCAGACGGGCCGAACCGCGCGAAAAACGCGAATTTTCCCGCCCACGGGGCGTTTATATCGGTAACCTGCCCGATTGAAGGAGTTTCCGACTGATGATGAACCCCCAGATCCCTCCAACCACCAGCTGGGCGACCTCCTCGGCGATCGACACGACCGCCCGGGTCCAGACCTTCGTCCGCGCCGTCTACGGCTGGATGTTCGCTGGCCTCGGCCTCACCGCCGCCGCGGCAGCCTGGGTCTACTTCTCCCCCGCCATGCAGCAGATCATCCTCGGCACCCCCGGGGTCGCCATCGTCCTCATGGTGGTCGAGCTCGGCCTCGTCATCTGGCTCTCGTTCCGAGTGAACAAGATGAGCCCCCAGGCGGCGGCCTCCGCCTTCATGGTCTTCTCGCTCCTGAACGGACTGACCCTCAGCGTCATCCTCTTCGCCTACACGGCGTCGTCGATCTTCCAGGCGTTCGTCGTCGCCGGCGGCATGTTCGGCGCGATGGCGATTTACGGACTGACGACCAAGCGCGATCTCACCTCGTGGGGATCGTTCTTCTTCATGGGGCTGATCGGAATCATCCTCGCCTCGGTCGTGAACATGTTCATGCGGAGCTCCGCGCTCGAGATGGCCGTCTCGTTCATCGGAGTCTTCGTCTTCGTCGGCCTGACCGCCTACGACAACCAGAAGATCAAGCGGTACGCGCTGATGGCCGAGGGTCCGCGAGTGACGAATCTCGCCGTCATCGGCGCCCTGGCGCTCTACCTCGACTTCATCAACCTCTTCCTGATGGTGCTCCGCCTGATGGGCGGAAGACGCAGCTGAGGGGTTTCAGCCAAGAATGAAAAAAGGGCGGCCAGGGATGGCCGCCCTTTTCCATGGGATCGGGTTCGAATCTGATCGGGAGGGCAGAGGAAAGGATCCTCTGCCACAGGCTCAGAACCGCTTCTCGACCGCGCTCCAGTCGATGTTGGAGATGAAGGACTCGATGTACTTCCCCTTCTCGGCGGGCTTGTAGTCGCGGAAGAAGGCGTGTTCCCACACGTCCATGATGAGAAGGGGCTTGTAGCCCGCGATGTTGTTGACCTGATGCTCGTTGATCCAGACGTTGACGGGCTGGTCGAGGACCGGGTCGAGGTAGCAGACCGCCCAGCCGATCCCGCGCATCATGCCGACGGCGGTGAAGTCGGCCTTCCACGTCTCGTAGCTGCCGAAGAGGCCTTCGACCGACTTGCGGAACTTCGATCCCTTCTCCGGATCGCCGCCGCCGCCCTTCTTCATGTTCTCGAAGTAGTACTCGTGGAGGACCATGCCGTTGAACTCGAATCCGAGCCGTCGCTTCAGCTCTGAGAACTCGACCATCTTCGCGGCATCGACGCTTCCGCCCTTGGCGATGTCGAACAGCTTCTCGTTCAGCTTGTTCGTGTTGGCGACGTATCCCTCATACAGCTTGAAATGGATCTCGAGCGTTTCGTCCGAGATTCCATTGAGGCCGCCGAGGTCGAACTTGCGGGGCTGGTAGGTCTTGAAGGCCATTTCTCGTACTCCTGTCTTCTGAGGTTTAGAGCCGTCGGCCGGGTCGAAGAGGTGGGCCGGATTTGTGGAGCGAGCCCCGTGCGGGCGACCTTCGGACTCCGACCAGACTTTTGAGCTCGACCGCATTGTATGCGGCATGAGCCTCCCGGTCATTATCGAAGTAGGAATGTCGGATCGCCGGGCGCATTGCGCTCGAGCTCGCCTCGTCGAGTGCGCAGAGGCAGGTATGCCCCTTGCTCCCTCACGCAGAATCAGCGGGTGCTCAACGCCCGCCAGAACGAAGGAGGAGCTTTACAATGAGCCGCAAATTCATCTCCATTCTCGCGATGATGTTCGCGCTGGTCGCCTTCGCGGCCTGTTCATCTCTCAATCAGGTGACCCCGTCGGAGTGGGACGACGCAGCGATCGAGGCGGACGTTCGTGCTCAGATCGCCGAGGACGTGCCGGATGAGACTTTCTCGGTCGGAGTCTCGGTCAACGATCGTGTCGTCACTCTCTCAGGCAGCGCGAAAACGACGGCGCAGCGCCAGCAGATTGCCGCCGCGGCAGCCTCGGTCGACGGCGTGGTTCGGGTGATCAACAACATTCAGATGCAGTAGAGATCCTTCCCGGGGAGGGGCGCTCCCCCGGGGGGGCGCCTCCCCTCTTCGCCGGGCTACAATCAAGACCATGATGTTCACACGAGCCGTCCTCACCGCCCTCGCGCTCCTGCTGCTCGCGGGCTGTGCCGGAGAGGAGCCTCTGGCCCCGCCCCGCGACACTCTCGCGATTCGTTACGTTGCGGATGACGAGGTCGTCCTGCGCGCGGAGCCCGACGCATCGAGTCGCCAGGTGGCGACTTACCTGTTCGGGGAAACGGCGAGCGTGCTTTCCGAGCGCGATGGATGGGCCGAGGTCCGGATCGACTTCGAGAGAAGCGGCTGGGTGCCTGCCTCTTCGCTTCAGGCGGAATCTCCGTCCGCCGGAGCGGTGGAGACCACGGGAGCGGACGGTTCGCCGATCCCGCGGTTCCGAATCATGCCGAACCCGATCTTCAGCGGCTCGGGTGCGCGCGGAGAGATCGTCCTCGAGGCTTCCGTGAACACCGCCGGCGAGATCTTCGAGGTCCGCACGCTGCGCAACACGACCGGAAACCCCGCTCTCGAAGCCCAGAACCGGGAAGAGCTCCGCCGCGCCCGCTTCTTTCCGCTCAAGGTCGGCGGCGTCGCCAAGCCCTTCGTATACGAGCACCGCGTCGAGTACTGAAGAGGCAAGGCAGAAGTCAGAAGGCAGAAGGCAGAAGTAGAGGCAAAGGCAACCCCATGGGGTCATCCTGAGGGATGACGGTGCCCCGCTCGCGCCTTTTCTTCTGGCTTCTGGCTTCTGGCTTGCCTCTATTCACCCCATGACGTCGCGGCGGGTGAAGATGGCGAATGCCGCGACGAGGGCCGCGGCGGCCCACACTCCAAGCAGGGCCACGCAGAACGCGAGCGTCATCCCGTCGTAGGGAGGCGCCTGACCCGAGTAGTAGTCCGCGAGCGGAAGCGCGGAGACGAACAGGTACTTCCCCGCGGTCCAGTCCGGACTGATCCGTGTGAGGATCGTTCCGGTGATCAGGGCCGCCATCATCGTGCCGATCGAAGCGGCGCTCGAGCGGAAAAGCACCGACAGCAGCAGACCGATCGAGGCGACGCAGAGCATCGCGAACCACTCGAGCCCGTAGGCCATGACGGCGTCGAGCCAGAGCGGGAGCTGCCGGACGCCTTCGAATCGCAACCCCTCGCCGCCGAGTACGAAGCCGTTGAACACGGGGGCATCCCACCCCCGAGGATCGAGAAAGAAGGCCCCGGCCCCCCAGGCGATCACGCCCCCTGCCACGAGCGTCAGCGTGGTGAAGATCCCGAGCGCGATCGCCTTCGAGGCGAGGATCTTCCACCTTCGCCGCCCGCGGGTGAGCAGCAGCTTGTCGGTCCCTTCCGCGCTCTCGGCCGAGACGATGTCGCTCGCCAGAACGGCGACCAGAAGAGGGAGGAGGAGAAAGCCTCCGACGTTGGCGAACCCTCGCGCGAAGAAGGGCGCCGTCGGACGCTCGGGGTCGATATTGCGGTCGAGGTGATAGCGCAGCCTCGCGGCCTCCGCCCTCACCGCCCGCGCCCACGACGCGTTCACCTCCTCACGCCGCAGGATGTTCTCGTACCGGGCGAGCCTGCGCTCCACGTCGATACGCCAGTCGCGGTCCCGCTCCCGCGCGATCTGCTCACCCTGCGACCATGCGACCAGCCCCAGGATCGAGACCAGTACGAGGATGATGATGGTGAACCGGCGGCGCCTGAGAATTTTCAGGCACTCGTTCTCGACGAGCGGCAACACCCCTCTCATACGCTCTCCCCTCGCGTCTCGTCGAGGAAACGATCTTCGAGAGACCTCTTCCGCGGCTCGATCCCGTAGACGTCGATTCCGGCAGCAACGAGCGCCTGGACGGCTTCCGCCACCGCCTCCCGCGACCCGCCGAGCTCGAAATGACCGTTGCTCTCGACGATGTTTGCCCCGCCCTGGCGGAGCAGATCCGCGGCCCGTGCCGGCTCGCCCGTCTCGATCGTCCAGACATCCCTGGCCAGCAGCTCGCTGACGGGCCCGCTGCTGATGATCCGCCCGCGATGAATGATCGCGACGCGGTCACACATCAGCTCGATCTCCGCCAGCAGATGCGACGAGACGAGAATTCCGAGTCCCTCCTCGTGAGCCAGCCTGCGAAGCAGAGCGCGCATCTCCCGGATCCCTGCCGGATCGAGCCCGTTCGCCGGCTCGTCGAGAATCAGCAGCTGAGGACTCCCCATGAGCGCCTGCGCGATCCCGAGCCGCTGCCTCATCCCGAGGGAGTAGGTCTTCACCTTTTCGTCGAGCCTGTGATGGAGGCCGACGATCCGGCTCACGCGGTCGATCTCCTCGTCCTCGAGGCTGCCGATCATCCGGGCGAAGTGCTGCAGGTTCTCCCGTCCGGTCATGAATCGGTAAAGGTCGGGACTCTCGACGATGCAGCCGACTTTGCGGAGCGCCACTTCCGGCTCGCGCCGCAAATCGTGACCGCCGAGCCGAACGTTCCCCTCGGTCGGCCGGATCAGGCCGACCAGCATCCGGATCGTGGTGGTCTTGCCCGCCCCGTTCGGCCCGAGAAAGCCGAAGATCTCCCCCGCACGGATCGCCAGCGAGACATCCTCGACGATGGTGCGGTCGCCGATTTTCTTGGTCAGCCCCTCCGCCTGGAGTACGAACCCCTCGTTCATGCGTTCTGTAGAACGCTCTGATGCGTCGCATATTGCGCTGGACACTCCCCGCCGGGCTCGCGCTCGCAACGGCCCTGGTCTTCGCGACCGGGTTCGTGCTCGCGCTTCGCGGCGGCGTCGGTGAACCGGTCGGATCGATCGCCGCGGGCGATTCCGCGGCCGCAGTCCCGGCGTCCGACGACCCCCTCGTCCTCATCCTCGGCGACTCGCTCGCACGCGGGGCCGGAGACGCGAGCGGCCGCGGCATCGGGGGAAATCTCGACGAGATGCTCGCCCGCGACGGCGTCGACCCGGAAATCGCCAACCTGGCGGTGAACGGGGCCAGAACCGGTGATCTGATCGAGAAGATCGCGCGTCCCAGTGTCCGCGACCTTGCCGCGCGGTCCTCGACGATCGTCGTCTCGATCGGTGGAAACGACCTGTTCGGCATATCGACCCGTCAGGAAGGGCGATTCACGCCGGAGCCGGGCGACCCGCGTGAAAGCTTCGGTGAGGTTCTCGATCGCGTGGAGACCGTCGTTCGGGGGCTCAGGGCGGCAAGCCCGGAGGCGCGGATCTACCTGCTCGGGCTCTACGATCCCTTTGCCGCGCGGGGGGACGAGGTCGCTTCCTACGTCGCCGCCTGGAACTCGGCTCTGGTCGACCGCTTCGGCGACGATCCCCGAATCACGGTCGTCCAGACGGCCGACCTCTTCGTCGGCGTCGATCGCCTGAGCGCGGACCGCTTCCACCCCAACGAGGACGCTTACGAGCGGATCGCCAGGCGGATCGCCGATTCGGCGAATTATTAGGGGCTAGGGGCTAGGGGCTAGGCAAGAGTTTCGCCTGCCAGTGGCGGGAGCCGCCCGCGCGCACCATGTTATGGATGAAGCGCGCGACATCGCGCGCGGA
>JBHEOL010000036.1:0-16108 GCA_046261635.1 Thermoanaerobaculia bacterium
TCTTCAGGCTCTTCCTTCGCCCCGCGTGCGGAACTGCACCTTCATCGTCTTCGAGCGGCGTGCGCGCGTCAGACCGAGGATGTGGAGGCCGTAGACGAGTCGAGCGGCGAGAGGAGCCGGCACCGGAGCATCCTCGAGAAGATCCTCCAGCGAGCGCTTGCCATCAATCGCCGCCAGCATGCTCTGCTCGTCGGGATCGAGCTTGATCTCGACCGCCAGCCTGTCGGGATCGCGCTCGAGAACGGTCTGCCGGCCGCCGACTCGGGTCAGCAGCCGTTTCGGATCGGACATCGACCGGATCCCGCGCATCACCGCCTGCGGAATCGGAATCGCCAGCTTGATGAACTCGGTCTTCTTTCCGCGGCCAGGCTCGAAAAGGACCGCGCCACTCTCCCAGTCGAAGATCGACCAGACGATGGATTGGACCTGGTCGACGACATTGACGAACAGCTCTTTGGGCTGGAGAGCGCCGATCTCGACCAGAATCGCTCCCTGCCGTTTCGAGTTCCCTTCCGCGGTCAGACGCCGGACGCTCTCGTCGTATTGCTCCTGCGTGATCCGTCCGGAGGCCAGCATCCGATCACCCAGAGAGTCCACGGTTCGGTTCGAGCTGGCGAAGACGATGTTCCCGCCATCGATGAAAATCTGCTTGATTTCATCGCCACGGGAACACTCCACCACGCCGGGAACGCGGTGCCTGTGGATCGTCAGCAGCACCTCGGGCAGCGGGGTGCTACCGAGATCGCTCCTGTACTGAAAACGGGGGATGGAAGGATCGTTCAAGGTCGGGCTCGTTCTCTGCCCGGGTGAGATCAGTTCCGGTTCTTCTCTTCGATCGACTTCGACTCGCCGTCCTTGCCTTTGAGTCCAGTCTTGAAATTCGAAATGCCCTCACCCAGGCCTCGGCCCAACTGAGGCAATTTCGATGCCCCGAAAATGACGACGACGATCAGGAAGATGAGAAGCAGTTCGCCGATCCCGAAACCACCGATCAGAATCGCCGGTGAAACTGCAGAAATGACTCCAAGCATTGAGACCTCCGCTCCACGAGGAGTGTAGACCATCCCCGCCGTCGTGGAGAACAAACTCCCGGGTCGTCGCGTTCCAGAGGGTTCTCCCCCCTCGAGGAGTGACGTTCCGTGTCACCCGTTGGGACAATTTCCCGCATCCACGCCCCGAACGGGCTCGTTTTCTATAAGATCCGCCGTCTCGACATGATCGAACTCGATTCCCTCAATCCCCCCCAGCGCGACGCAGTCACCCACGGCGAAGGAGCCCTGCTGGTCCTGGCAGGCGCGGGCTCCGGCAAGACCCGGGTCATCACCTACCGGATCGCGAACCTGATCTCGAATCAGGGGGTCGATCCAGTCTCGATTCTGGCGGTTACGTTCACGAACAAGGCGGCCCGGGAGATGCTGGAGCGAGTCGAGCGCCTGGTTCCGTCGCGCCGCGAGCGTCCCTGGATCGGCACGTTTCACTCGATCGCTCTCCGGCTCCTCCGCCGATGGGCCGATCTGCTCGGATACACGAAATCCTTCTCCGTCTACGACAGCTCGGACCAGATGACGCTGGTCAAGCGCTCGATCCGGGAGGCGGGGCTCGACGACACCGTCTTTCAGCCCCGCGCCGTGTTGTCGGCGATCTCCCGCGCGAAGAACCAGCTGACGCCCCCCGACCGGTACGAGAAGGAGACGCTCGATTTCTTCGGCTCGCGCGTCGCCGCCGTGTACAAGATCTACCAGTCGAAGCTTCGCGAGTTCGACGCGATGGACTTCGACGACCTGATCGGAAATCTCGTCCGTCTCATCGACGAGCACGCGGTCGTTCGCGAGGAGATCCACCGCCGGTTCCGGCATGTCCTGATCGACGAGTACCAGGACACGAATCACGCGCAATATGCGCTGATCCAGCGGCTCGCTGGCGAGCACGGGAACGTGGTCGCGGTCGGCGACGAGGACCAGTCCATCTATGCCTTCCGCGGCGCGGACATCTCGAACATCCTGAATTTCGAAAAGGATTTTCCCGGCGCGAAAGTCGTCAAGCTCGAGCAGAACTACCGCTCGACCGGCAACATCCTCGAGGCGGCGACGGGAGTCGTCTCGAAGAACGTGCACCGCAAGGGAAAGCGGCTGTTCACCGATTCGGGAACGGGTGATCCTGTCCGGATCGTGTCGTGTGACTCCGAGCGCGAGGAGGCCAAATTCGTCATCAACCGCATTCTCGAAATGCGCTCGGGCGTGCCTCTCAGCGAAGTCGCCGTGCTGTTCCGCACGAACGCGCAGTCGAGGCCGTTCGAAGAAGAGCTGCTGGCGGCGAACCTTCCCTACTCGGTCGTCGGCGGCGTCAAGTTCTACGAGCGCGCGGAGATCAAGGACATCATGGCCTACCTCCGGCTCGCGTTGCGCGACGATACGCCTGCGATCGAGCGCGTCATCAACACGCCGACGCGCGGGATCGGCGCGACGACCGAGAAGGTGCTCGCCGAGGCTTCGACCTCGCTTGCGGTTCCCCTCTGGCAGGTGATCGACGGGCCGCTGACCTTCCTCGCGGACCGGGCCCGAAAGGCGGTCCGCGAGTTCCGGGAGACGATCGTCGACATCCGAGCGGCGGCCGAGAATGAATCACTTCCGAGAATCCTCGACTTCGTCCTGCTGCGGAGCGGATACCGGAAGATGCTCCTGGCCTCCCGCGATCCGCAGGACGAGACCCGCCTTCAGAACCTCGAGGAGCTCGTGAACTCGGCTCGCGAGTTCTACGAAGCGAATCCCGAGGCGGGACTCGCAGAATATCTGGACTCCGTGTCCCTGATCTCGGACGTCGACCAGTATCAGCAGGAGCGCGGCGTGACCCTCATGACACTTCACGCCGCGAAGGGCCTCGAGTTCCGCGTCGTCTTTCTCGCCGGCATGGAAGAGGGCGTGCTCCCGCACGCGAACTCGCGCGGCGACGACGTGGAAGAGGAGCGGCGACTCTGTTACGTCGGCATGACTCGGGCCAGGGAGCAGCTCTATTGCATCTGGTGCATGCAGCGCCGCATGCACGGGCAGTTCCGCGACCAGAGTCCCTCGCCGTTCCTCGGTGAAATCCCCGAGGAGGTGACCGAGGCCGTTCGCCTGCAGTCCCGTTCTGCATCCGCGGGACGAAGCTGGGACTCGGGCCAGGGACGGGCAGCCGCGGGACGGCCCGAGGCCGCGAGAAACGTCTTCACCTTCTTCGGAGGAGGCGGCAGCACGACCGGGGCCGAGCCGGTCCGATTCGATCCGCAGGCCGTCCGCCCCGCGACCGCCCGTCCCAGACCGCCGGCCCCGTCAGGCGGGGGAGGGGGCGGTTACAGCCGCGGCGCACGCGTCACCCATGAGCAGTTCGGCGACGGCGTGATCCTGAGGATGGAAGGCACTGGCCCCGAAGCAAAGCTGACCGTCTACTTCGACCGGGCGGGAACCAAAAAATTCATCGCGAAGTTCGCCAAGCTTCGCAGGCTGTAGCCCCTACCCTCGCACGGGCTTGCGGCGCTTCGCGTGGACGCGGGCCACGAGCTTGGCCGTGGAGCGGACCTGCTCGAGGATTTTCTCTTCGAGACCGGCACCTTGCTTCTTGAACTGCTTCGCCTGGCGGAAAGTCACGCGCGCGCGGTCTTTTTCGCCTGCTTCGAGAAGGGCCATTCCGAGGTGGGTGAGGCTCGTCGCCGTGGGACCGAGCTCCGCCGAGCGGCTGAGGAAATCGACGGCGTTCGGCAGATCGCGACGCTTGAAGTAAACCCAGCCGAGAGCGGCCAGGGGAAACTGGCGCAACTCCTTGGGTGAGAATTTGAGCGCGAGTTGCGCACTCTCGAGCGCTTCGTCCAGGTTCTCCCCCATCTCCGCGAGGTTGTACGCCTTCTCGTAGTAGGCGATCGACTTCGCATAGTTGGAGCGCGACTCGACGAGCATCTGCTCGAGCACGCGGTTCGCCTCCTTGAGGTTCCCCTCCGCCCGGAGCGCCTCGACCAGCGTCGTATACGCAGCGGCGGCCACCATCTCGGGCGGGTGAAGCTTGAGCACTTCTCTCGCCGCGCTGATCGCCTCCCGGTTGAGATCGAGATGCGAGCAGAGGAGCGCCCATGCGATCAGGATGTTCACGTTGGTGGGATCGAGTTTGGCCGCGCGCCGATAGTGCTCGAGCGCGCCGTGATAGTTCCCCTGGCTGGCCATTTCGCCCGCGCGGGCGAAATCGTCGGCCGCCTCTCCCTTGACCGGCGTGTGCTTCCCTTCCTTGTCTTCCTGGTACATGTGGAAGGCCTGCTGATACTCCATCTTGTTCGGATTGAGCTCGAGCGCCTCCTGGAAGCACTGCATCGCCTTGCGATTCCAGTTCCGGTCGAGGTAGCAGAGGCCGAGGTGATAGATCGCCTCCTCGTACTCGGGATCGAGCTTGATGGCCGACTGCAGCGAGCGGATCGCCCGGTCGAGCTGCCCCTTTTCGTAGTACGTCGTGCCGAGCAGGTAATACGCCTGGGGGATCGGCTCGATCTCGATCGCCTTCTGGAGGAACTTCTGGGCGCGGAGCAGCTTTCCCTGGAGCGAGTAAATCGCACCGAGCGAAAAATAGGGCAGAAACGATTCCTGAGAGATCTGGATGGCGCGGCGGAGCCAGCGCTCGGCGCCTTTCAGGTCCTGTCGCTCGTGAAGGAGGACACCGTAGAACACCGCCGCGTCGAAATGATCGGGCTGAACCTCGAGGGTCCGCTCCAGGTACGACTTTGCGCGGTCGAGATCTCCGTCGTTGAAGTACATCTCGCCGAGAAAGAACCCGAGCTCGTAGTTGTCGCGGTCGAGCTTGAAAGCATCTTCGAGCGTCTTCATGCCGCGCGACTGGTCGAACGTCTCGATGAGCGTCTGCGCCTCGGCGATCAACTCGACGAACCGGTCCTTCTTGTCGCCGTGGAAGAGCGAGAGAATCCGATCCCTGCGCTCGGAAAAGCGCTCCTTGATCTCGAGGGCGAGGAGCTGCTCGCCCATCTTCGACTCCCAGAGGTCGGTGACCTCGTCGTGGCTGACCATGTTCTTCTTTTCGAGGATTTCCTTCAGCGAAAGAAGGCCGGTCTGGTTCACGAAGATCGCGCGCTCATGCTTGTGGATCGTGTCGATGGCGATCCGCAGCATCTCCGCCGACCGCTTGACGATCTCCTCGAGCGCGGACACGCGCTCGAGCAGGTGCTCGTCGAGAGAGACGTCCTGTTCCTCGTCGTACTCGTCGATTTCGTCGTCGTCGTACGAGGACACTCCGGACAAAACGAGAAGTTTCGCCTGGCAGCGAAAGCAATACTCCCGCTCGTCATCGTTGAACGCGCCACATGTCTGGCAGAGCATCGTCTGAATTTTCCCCGTCCGCTCCAACAGCAGAGCACCTCCGCGTATGTCCGTGGTCAGTTGCCGTACTCGTAGAACCCCCGTCCCGACTTCCGGCCCAGCCATCCCGCGTCGACCATTTTCACCAGAAGCGGACAGGGACGATACTTCGGATCTCCGAACCCGCTTTCGAGAACCCGCAGGATCGCCAGACAGACGTCCAGGCCGATGAAATCCGCCAGCGTCAATGGACCCATCGGGTGGTTCATCCCCAGTTTCATCACTCCGTCGATCGCTTCGGCCGTAGCCACTCCCTCGTACACGGCGAAGATCGCCTCGTTGATCATCGGCATCAGCACACGGTTCGAGACGAATCCCGGATAGTCGTTCACCTCGATCGGCGTCTTGCCCATCGCGCGCGCCAGTTCGTCGACCTTCTTCCACGTCTCGTCCGAGGTGGCGATCCCCCGAATCACCTCTACGAGCGTCATCACCGGAACCGGATTCATGAAATGCATTCCGATGACCTGCCCGGGCCTCCCGGTCGCCGCCGCGAGCTTCGTGATCGAGATCGAGGAGGTGTTCGAGGCCAGAATCGCTCCCGGCGCGGCCACCTGATCGAGGCGCCGGAAAAGGCCGAGCTTCACGTCGAGATTCTCGACCACTGCCTCGACGATCAACTCGGCGTCCACCAGATCGTCCACGCTCAAAGTCGTCCTGATCCGTCCGAGAATCCCGTCGCGGCCCTCGGCGGTGATCTTCCCCTTGTCCACGCCCCGCTGAAGATTCTTCCGGATCGCTGCGAGCGCCTTGTCCAGGAGCTCCGCGCTCACCTCGAGCAAAGTGACCTCGTGACCGGTCTGCGCGGCCGTGTGCGCGATCCCGTTCCCCATGGTCCCGCCACCGACGACGCCGATCTTCTTCATCTCCCGACTCCTCTCCCGAATCGGGCGGAGTCTATGGGAGGGGGGAAGGGAGGTCAAACGCCGGCGATGGGGCCGGGACTTCCTCTATGGCCGCGACTTCCGGGCACCGGCCACGACCGGCCCGGCGCGAACGTCCCTCGCAGGCTGCAACCGCGGTTTCTGTCAATTTCCCGACCTTCGCGCCTCAGTCCCGGGCCCGCCGGGGGACCAGAAGCCCCCGTCCACTTTCGTCGCCATTTCCTGACACGGGTTCATTTCATCGACGGCGGATCGGACCGAGAATGGACGCATCGCCCGGAAACAAGCGGGGGCTCGATCCGGGTTGAATGAGAGCGGAGGCGGAAGCCTCCACCACTGGGGAACGAATGAGAGTCCTGCCGCTCATGCTGGTTGCTTTCGCACTCGCCCTTCCGGCCCACGCCGGAGAAGAGGCGGGGGCGGACGCCGGGGCCACGGAGATCGCCGCGGAGATCACTCCCGAGAGCATTCTCGAGAGTCTCAATCGGACGCGCGCCGAGTTCGAGCTGCCCCCGTTTCGCCGGGACTTCCGTCTGGACGATGCCGCGGAAGACCGGATGGGCGACATGATCGAGATGCGTTACTGGTCGCATCGCGCGCCCGACGGGCGCGCTCCGTTCACATGGATGAAGCAGCGCGGCTACCGCTACATTCGTGCGGCTGAGAATCTCGCGGCCGGATTCGACACGCCGAGCCTTCTCGTCGAGTCATGGCTGGAGTCGCCCGGTCACCGAGCGAATGTGCTGCAGCCCGAATTCGTCGACGTCGGGATTGCGGTTCTCGACGGAAGCACGGTCAGACGTTCAGCGGGGAGATCGGTGGTCGTCCTGTTCGGACGCGAGCTGATTGCGGAGCCGATCAGCCGACGCGGATCGTCGGATCAACCTCCCGAGCCCAACCCGCCAGCCCCCCGCTGAGGTTCGCGGCGCGGAAGCCGGCCTCGCGCAACACGGCGCATGCACGCGCGCTCCTGGCTCCGGTCCGGCAATAGACGACCACGTCGCGCTCCCGAGGAATCTCACCCATCTCCTCGCGGAGCCGGCCGAGCGGAACGTGCTTTGCTCCCTCGAGCCGCGAGATCTCCCACTCCCATCCCTCGCGCACGTCGATCAGCGCGGGGTTCTCGCCCGAGTCGAGGCGCCGCTTCAGCTCCCGCGGTGTCATCTCGTCTTCCCTCATCCTTCCGAGTCCGCAGAACCCTTCATAGTCGATCAGCGTGGTCACCGAAGGGGATTCGCCGCAAACCCGGCAGAGAGGATCGCGCCTCAGTTTCATCTCGCGAAACTCCATCCTCAGGACATCGATCAGCAGAAGCCGCCCGGCGAGAGTCCGCCCCTGCCCCAGCAGCAGTTTGAGCGCCTCCGAGGCCTGCACGCTGCCGACGAGCCCCGGAACGATGCCGAGCACGCCGCCTTCTTCGCAGCTCGGCACCAGGTCCGGCGGTGGCGGCTCCGGGTAGAGGCAGCGATAGCAGGGCGCGCCGCTCGCCGGATGAAACACCGACGCCTGACCTTCGAAGCGGAAGATCGATCCGTAGATGTTCGGCTTCCCGAGAAAGACGCAGGCGTCATTGATCAGATACCGCGTCGGAAAGTTGTCGGTCCCATCGACGATGATGTCCCACCCCTCGAGGATATTCATGGCGTTCGACGAATCGAGGCGCGCGTCGATCGGAACGAGCTCGACGAAGGGATTGAGGTCCCTCAGGCGATCGACCGCCGAGGAGAGCTTCGGCTTGCCGATCGCCGCCGTGCCGTGAAGGATCTGTCTCTGGAGATTGCTCTCCTCGACGAGGTCGTGATCGACGATTCCGATCCGGCCGACGCCGGCGGCCGCGAGGTAGAGCGCGACAGGGCTGCCGAGCCCACCCGCGCCGACCACGAGCACGTTTCCTCGTCGAAGGCGCTCCTGACCTTCCGCGCCGACCTCACGAAGGGCGAGATGCCGACTGTACCGCGACCACTCATCGGGGGTCATCGAGCTCATGACGGGATTCTACGACGTGGGAGACGGAATCAGATTCTGGTTCGCAGAGCCTCGATTCCCTCGCGGATCTGGGGTTGCGCGGCGTTGAGGGCGAGAGACCGGCTCCAGTAGTCGAGCGCCCTGCCGTAGTCCTTCCTCTGAACGTGGATCTGCCCCAGGTTGTTCAGGACCAGCGTCGAGGACGGAGCGATCGTGAGGGCGCGCTCGAGCTCGGCCACGGCGTCGGTATATCGCTGAACCGACGCGTAAGCCGAACCGAGGTTCGCCGAGATTTCCGCCGAGTCCGGGAAAAGCTCGGTCCCTCTTTCCAGCGCGGAGACCGCGCGAACCGAGCTCTCCTTCTCGCGGTGCCACGCCGCGAATCCCGTGATCAGGTCGACCGGATTCTCCGCGCCCCGGGCGATTCCCTCGTAATAGACGTCCTCGGCGTCGGTGTACCTCTCGACCGACAGATAGACCATCGCGAGGTTGAGGTAAGCCGTCGGACGTCCGCTGTTGAGGCGAATCGCCTCCTGGAGCGCCTGGATGGCCTCGGTCGACTTTCCCTCTCGCTGCAGCTGGACCCCGAGGTTGTTGTGGTGGGCGTAGCTCCCCCACTCCGCCGATCCCATTGCGACCGTCTGGAGCTGTTCGTCCGGCTGGCGCGCCGGCATCGTTTGCCGGTTCGGATCGACGACGTGACCGATCGCCTGAAGGTAGGCGCGGTACGAGGCCGAGTCGACTTGAACGTCCACCGGAACCGGCTTGGGCTCGAGCAGCAGGCTGTAACTCGTCACCTGCACCGACTCGACGGGCTCCACCTCGTCCGCGAGCCACGGCTGAAACGCTCCCGGCATCTCGCGCGAGACGGGTAGACCTAGGAGCGCGAGCACCGTCGGGGTGATGTCGAGCACGCCGATCGTGCGGCGAGCCCGGGAAGGAACGACCCGATTGCCGAAGGCGATCAGGACGCCGTTTCCGCGATGCTCGGCAAGATGGGATTCTCCCGCCGGCCGCGCGATCGGCCGTCCTTCGTCCCAGTCCATCCCATACGGGGAAACGACCAGGAGCGTGGTGTCGGTCGGCAGAACCTGAATCCACTCACCGATCAGACGGTCGATCTCCGAGTAATACGCGGCGACCGTCGGCCAGTAGCGGCGGTACTCCTCGAGGGGAACCACCTGCCGCTTCGGCGGGTGATAAGGGCTGAACAGATGGTTCACCGTGTCGGACCCGCTGTAAAGAACCATCGTCAGAGCGGGCGTTTGCTTTTCGAAAAGCGCCAGGGCCGCACGGTGATCGCTCCAGGTCTTGGCCAGCGTCGATCGGAGCATCCGGATCGGATCGCTGGGATCGTTCGAGCCGATCGCCTGCTGAAATTCGCTCTCGGTCACATTGAGGAACCGCTGCATGTCCTGGAAGCCGATCGCCCCCTCCTCGATCAGCATCGGAGCAACGATCTCCGAAGCTTCCGGGGGATACACCGCCTCCGGAACGAGCGCCATCGGCAGGTCGAACTGCGTCAGGCCCGGCCGGACCGGAGGCCAGGAAGCCCACCAGCTCACCACCAGAGACTGGCGCCCGAACGCCTGAGCGATATCCCACATCGCCGGGGCCCGCCGCGATCGCGAGTCCACCGGTGTTCCGCCTCCGGGCTGCATGTAATCGAGGATTCCGTGTCGGTCGGGAGCGACGCCGGTCGCCAGGCTCGTCCAGGCGAGCGGGGCGAGGGTCGGCTGGATGGGCTGCACGACGGCAGAAGTGCCCGCATCCATCAACGACCCGATGTTCGGCATTCGCCCGTCGTTGATCAACTCCCGGACCAGCTGCCAGTCGGCGGCCTCCAGTCCAAGAATGGCCACCCGTCCGCTCGGAGCGCGCGAGTTCCGGCGCAGCTCGCCCCTCTTGTAACGGAGCAGGGCATTGCGGTCGATCTCCATGCGCTCGATCTCGAACGAGGAGACTGTCAGGCCGCTCTGGGCCAGGTGGCTGGCGACGGTCCGGCGGACGAGCTCGCGGTGGGAGCCCGCCGGATTCGTCGGCGAGACGAGGCTCTCGACCGGAATCCGGCTCAGCAGCGCGGTGATCGCTTCGGAGACTCGCGCCCGGATCCAGGCGCTCCATCCTTCGCGCACCAGCCGCCGCGAGTCCGGCATCTGGTCCTGGTCCACATCGAACCGCAGGTGATAGGTGAGCCTGATCGGTACTCCCTCCTGCGAACGAACCATCGCGATCCCTTCGTGAGCCGCGAGGCCGTTCTTTCGCTCGAAGTTGAGCCGGTAATACTGGTGGGGAGGGAGGAACACAATCCCCTGCTCGGCGCGGCGGATCGCGCCGTTCTGCTTGTCGACGCCGAAGATCAGCCGGCGCGGCGACGAGACGAAAAGGCTGATGAGGACGTAAAGGATCGCGCCGATGCCGGCGAAGATCAGAAGGACGTTCAGAAGGCGATGACGACGCATGGGATTCGAGCGGACCGAACGGTCGCGGTAAGCCCACTATGCAGCAAGCTGGCCAGCGGCTCGATCCGGGGTGAGTGGCGGAGGCTTCAGCCTCCGACTCCGTGCCACAGGGGCGTTCGGGACGGGGAGAGGCCGACACCCGATCTCACCCCCCAACGGAAACTCTGGCCAGGTCCTTCAGCCGCCGCCGACGAATTCGACGATCTCGATTCTGTCGCCCGCGCTCACGCTGCGGCTGGCCAGCTCGGTGCGCCGGACGAGCTCCTGGTTCAGCTCCACCGCCACGAGCTCCTCTTCGAATCCGAGGAGCTTCACGAGCTCGTGAACGGTCACCTCGGCCGGCACTTCCCGATCGGCTCCGTTGACCTGGACGGCAATGGTGGTCCCTTGCGTCATGAATTACTCAACAAAAGGAACGCCTCATCTCTTTCGCTTGACGAGCTGCTTGACCTCGTCGTTTCCAAACGGGCTCTGCGCCGAAATGATGATGGCGGCCGTGCCCTCGTGGAAGGCCGGGATGGCGCAGCGGATCGTCGCCATCCCGTCCGCCGCGGTCTTGCCGCGATAGATGACCCGCGGCACCTCGACCGTGGAGATCACCTTCACTTCCACGGTCGCGGCGGCGATCGGCGCATGGCTGATGCTCCTTCGCGTCGAGACCCGCAGCTCGGTCGACTGGCCGGCGATAAACTCGGAGGTCGTCAGCAGCGTCAGCTCGAGATGCTCGCTCTCGGCCTCGGCCGCGAGGTAATCGATGATGACCTGGTCGAGCGTCCGGTCGTCGCTCTCCTCGGGCGCGGCTGTCCCGGCGCGCGTGCTCAGGTCGATCGAGGTCCCCGTGTCCTCGCCGATCTCGTCCGGCACCTTTCCGTCAAAGCGACCTCTCTTGACCGCCGCGATGATCGTCTTGTGCTGCTGCTCCATCAGACGCGCGATGAAATCGTCGTCGATTCCCTGCGCCATGCGATCCGCATACGAAGTCTTTTTCGAGGCGAGAATCTCCCCCCCCACGTAGACCAGCGACTCGATGCAGGGGTTCTGCAGCCCCTTATCCTCGGTCTGGATGTGGTAGACCCGACTGTTGTGCTTGATGTCGGTGTTGAATCCGGTGATCAAGCGGTCCCTCGCGGCGGAGACATAAGTCTTTCGATTCTAGCAGATTAGACGCCCGCTCTTCACGCGGGCAGGCCTTCGGGCCGGCGTCTCAATTGTCCGAGGTCCAGCCTCGGAGCCACTCGATCTCGTCGCGCACCCGGGTCCGGTCCTCGGCCGAAGGCATCGCGGCCAGATATTTCTCCAGACAGAGAATGGCCTCGTCGTAACGGTGCAGTTCCATCGCCATCACGGCGCGGTCGCGCAATTCGTACGGGTCGTTTTCGTCGAGGATGAGCAGACGGTCCGCCGCGCTCGCCGCCGCCTGCACCTCTCCCCTCGACCGGTAGGATGACTTGAGGTGCGCGAGGAGATGGGCGAGCATCTGCCGTTTTTCGCAGGAACGGAGGTGATGCTCTCGCAGCATGACCGCTCCCCCGTAGACCTGGTCGAGGATCGCCTGGCACTCGGCCCGGGTCAGGACGCGGCCCCCGTCCCACGGATCGATCAGGATCTCTCCCGAGGGTCCGGCGACCTTGACGAGGAACCGCCCCGGGAGCGCGACGCCGGCCGCGTGCAGTCCCGCTCGGCGCGAGACCGCGATGTAAACCAGCGAAAGCGCGAGGGGAAATCCCTCGTGGCGGTCGAGGACTTCGTTCAGGAGCGCGGTCTTCGGGTCGTACCAGTCCGTGTTGCTCGGGTGGAACCCCTCCTCTTCGAAGAGGAGGCGGTTGAGCTCCGCGATCATTCGCTCCGGGTCGAACGCTCCCCGGATTCGCGACCGGACGCAGGCGGCCCATCGTTCGAGCAGGTCCAGGTAACCCTCCACCGAGAACGACGGATCGTCCTCGAGAGCGATCACCAGCGCCGCCTCACCGAGATCGAGCGTCTCCTCGGGTTGCGCGACGATCTGGAGAAAGCGGGTTCGAGCGGCCCTCGGGTGTGTGAACACTCGTCCTTCCATCGTCATGCTCCTCGTTCAGCGTTCTGCCGGCACCGCCTGTTCCTCAAAACCGGCAATCCGCTCCTTCAGCTCGTCTGGTATCGGCAGTTTGCGGTTGGCCTGCCAGGAGAAATGAACCACGACCACCCGGCCCCGGGCAGCGACTTCGCCGTCTCCGAGCCGGACTTCGGACTCGAACTCGAAGGATGTCGTTCCGATCCGGCTGATGCGCGTGCCGATCTCGATCCTCTCGCGCAGAGAGAGCTGCCGGAGAAAATCGCACTCGGTGCGCGCGACGATGAAACCGAGGTCGCCGGGCGACTCACCGGCGGTCATGTCGAGCCAGTACGCCGTCCGGCCTTGCTCGAAGTAGGTGAGGAAGACGGCATTGTTGACGTGTCCCGCCGCATCGAGATCGCGCCAGGTCACCTCGTGCGGAATGACGTACCACCCGTCCTTCCAGCCGCTCGTCGCGTGTGAAAGCATCCGGTCGAATGCGGCGACCGCCTACCCGCGGAAGGAAGGATGGCCGCCTCGCTCCAATGATTCACTCATTGTACGACGGACTCGACGCCGAACTTCTGCCGGCCACCGGTTCGCGACTGGAGAAACCGTCCCGGCAGCGGATGATCGAGCCACGGAGCGATCACGTCGGAGGCGGCGACCAGGCGGTCGAGGTCGACCCCCGTCTCGATCCCGACGCTGTGCAGCGCGTACACCAGGTCTTCGGTCGCCATGTTGCCGGAGGCACCCGGCGCGTAGGGGCAACCGCCGAGTCCTCCGGACGAGGAGTCGAACACCGAAATGCCGACCTCCAGCGCCGCCAGAGTGTTCGCAACCGCCATTCCGCGTGTGTCGTGGAAATGCATGGCGAGCCGCTCGCGCGGGATCACCTGGGCGAGCAGGCCGAGCAGGCCCTGAACCTGGAGCGGCGTTCCACTGCCGATCGTGTCGCCGATGGACACCTCGTAGCAGCCGAGATCGAACAGTTTCGCCGTCACCTCGAGAACCTTTTCGGGAGGAACGTCACCCTCGTACGGACATCCGCAGGCGCACGACACGTAGCCTCGCATCCGGATCCCCTCCACCCGCGCTCTCTTCGCCACCGGCTCGAAGACCTCGATCGACTCGTCGATCGACATGTTGATGTTCTTGCGGTTGAACGATTCCGAGGCAGCGGTGAAGATCGCGATCGAATCGGCGCCCGCCTCGATCGCGCGCTCGAGTCCCTTCTCGTTCGGAACCAGGACCGGATAATCCACGCCCTTCTGCCGATGGAGTCCCCGCAGCACATCGCCCGTATCGGCCATCTGCGGAACCCATCGGGGGTGCACGAAAGCCCCCGCTTCCACGACCTGCAGACCCGTTGCGGCCAGCGCCTCGATGAAGCGGATCTTCACCTCGGTCGGCAGCGTGACTTTCTCATTCTGCAGCCCGTCGCGAGGGCCGACCTCCACGACTTTCACCCTCTCGACGTCGAATCTCACGGGGCCGGTTCCTCCACTTCTTCCGGGATGAGCGCAATCAGATCGACGCCGGGCTGGACGAGATCTCCAGCCTTGCAGCCGACCGACTCCACCCTCCCGTCGTAGGGCGCCACGATCTGGTGCTCCATCTTCATCGCTTCCAGAACGACCAGCGCGTCCCCTTTCCGCACAACATCCCCGATCTCGACGAAAATTTTCAGCACCTGGCCCGGCATCGGAGCGCTCATCGAATGATCGGCGTGCCGGCTTCTCTTCGGCCCGGCCGCGGCCAGTTCCACCTCCGCGTGCCACAACTCGCTTCCCAGCGAGAATTCGACGATATCCCCTCGCACCAGCGCGGGAACCCAGTGAACCCGGTCTCCGATCCGGAGCTCGACCGCATCGCTGCTGACGCCGAGCACCTCGATTTCGATCGTCTCGTCGTCTTCGAACCTCGCGACGAACGCATCGCCCTCGCGCTCGAGCCTGACCTTCGACTCCCGGCCTCGGATCGAAACGGTCTTCTCGCTCATACCCGCTCTTCCCCGAACCGGCTTCCCGGCGCATCGACGCTCACCCCGCGCGCGCAGAGCGGGCACCGATCCTCCGGCCACGTCTCGATCTCGAGTTTCATCAGGTAGACGTACGGCTCCTCGAAAGGATTGTCGCGGCCGCTCCTGCTGAGGATCGACCCGTACCCCACGACCTCCGCTCCGAGGAGCCGGACCACCGCCGCTGTCTCGGCGGTCGACTTCCCCGTCGTCACGACATCCTCGACGATGACCACGCGCTCTCCACGGCGCACCTCGAATCCGCGCCGGAGCGACATCGCCCCCTCCTTCCTCTCGGTGAAGATCATCGGGAGTCCGAGCGAGCGAGCGGTGGTGAATCCGATGATGAGCCCACCGAGGGCGGGGGCGACGATGCGGTCCGGACGCATCGGGGCGATGAGGGCGGCGAGGCGTTCGCCGAGCTCGTCCGCGCGCGCGGGCTCTTCGAGAAGCCGGGCGCACTGCACGTATTGCGGGCTGTGAAGACCGGAGGAAAGGCGGAAATGACCGGAGAGGAGAGCACCCGTTTCCGCGAGGTGCAGCTCGACGTTTTTCATGGCGCCGGGGAGGATATCACCCGCCCTCGCGGGGTTATACTCCGCGCATGGCGAGCCTGACCGAACGGATCCGTGCCGATCTGACCGAATCGATGAAAGCGCGTGACGCCGCGCGGACCTCGACCCTCCGCATGGTGCAGGCGGCGCTCAAGAACGAACAGATCGAAAAGGGACGCGAACTGTCGGACGAGGAGGCGGAAGTCGTGATCCGGCGAGCGGTGAAACAGCGCCACGACTCGGTCAGCCAGTTCCGCGGCGCGGGGCGCGAGGATCTCGCCACCAAGGAAGAATCGGAGATCGTTCTTCTGGAAGCCTATCTCCCCCAGATGCTCTCGGACGAAGAAACCGAGAAGGTCGTGGATGCGGCGATCGCCGCCACGGGCGCGAGCTCGAAGAAGGAAACGGGCTCGGTCATGAAGCAGATCATGGCCACGCACCGCGGGCGCGTCGACGGGAAAAAAGTCCAGGAGATCCTGGGCAGGAAATTGACGTAGCGGAACAAAGGATCAAAGCCAGAAACCAGAAGGCAGAAGCCAGAAGAAAAGGCGAAGCCAGAAGGCAGAAGCAGGAAGCCAGAAAAAAAGTCAAAAGCCACGTCATCCTGAGCCGGCGAAGCACGGCGAAGGATCTCAAAATGGCAGGATCGTGCTCGTCCACGAAATGAACCAGGCTGGTTCATTAGAAGGGGCGCCGCGGAGACGGGCTGCGCGATGTCGGTGATCGCGACCGGTGACGACGCCCGATCTCGGGGGGTGCTTTTGATTGTTCTTCTGGCTTCTGGCTTTTGACTTCTGGCTTCGC
>JBHEOL010000037.1:0-2619 GCA_046261635.1 Thermoanaerobaculia bacterium
CGTCGGCATGCCATTCCATCGCGAGTTCGTCATCCTCCGGGTCGGAGGAGCCCGCAGCGCTCAATACGACGGCGAGCGGATCGCGAACGATCGACACGAGATCGATCTTCGCGCGAGGCGGGAGATTTTCGTAGATGGCGGTGTATGAGGCCTGCTCTTCGCCCACCTGTATCGCGCGGATGCGCTCCGCAGCGTCGGCCCAGCGTGCGAAGCTTCGATGATGCTGCACCTCCGGCGCAATCACCTGCCGCGTCGAACCGACGGGCGGGGACACCGCGAAAGGGGAGATCCGCAGAGCCGATTCGTAGAGCAGGTCGAGGCCTTCCGGTTCGGTCCCGAACGAGAGACGGACTTCCCGCGGCCGAAGCTCGCGTGAGGCGTAAGCGCTCAGACCCTCGCTGTCGGTCGCCTCGAGACGCAGCTCGATCCACGTGTCATCTCCGTGATCGTCGATCTCGAGGTGGGCAAGCGGGCCAAACGCTCGGAAGAAGTCCGGATGGACGTGATCGAGGTGATGGAGCAACCCGCTCCAGCGAAGAGCATCACCGTCGAGCTCACCATCCCTTTCATCGAAGGCTCGTCCGGAAAGCTCGAGAGTATCTCCGATGGCATACGTTTGTCCCGCCGGGGGAGCGATGATCTCCGGCACGGGAGCCGTGTTGCCGGCGAACACTCTCACGCTGGCGCGCCCCTCCTCTCCCGCCGGGTCACGGACGGTCAGATTCACGGTCCGGACCCCTGCGGTGTGATACGTGTGGATGGGGTCGGATTGTCCGCTCGTCGTCCCATCGCCGAAGTCCCATTGAAACTCGAGAGGGTCCGCATCAGGGTCGGATGACTCGCTCGCCGAGAAAGCAACGGTGAGCGGAACCGGACCCTCGGTCGGTTCGGCATGCAGGATGGCGACGGGCGGATGGTTACCGTCGCCGACATACCGGATTCTCCGAACCTCGTTCTGCTCTCCAAGCAGGACGTAGTAGAGGTTGGTGTCGGGCCCTTGCTGCAGATGCACGATCCCGCCCGTGGCCGAGGCGAAGTCTTCTGAGCTCACGATCTGACCGGCCTCGTCGAGAAGGAGAACTCGAATGATCGCGCGGTCGTAATCGGCGTAGAACAGTGCTCCCCGGTAAGGATCCGGAAAAGTGTTTCCCGTGTAGAAATCGCCGACGATAACCGCAGTACCTCGGTTCTCGCGGCTGTAGGAAAACAGTGGAGCGGTGATCTGGTCGGAAATCAGGTCCCTGCAGACCGGCCCGGTCAGCGGATCTGCGTGGAATGCCGGCTGGGGCGCGTTCCCGCGGTGATCCCCCTCGAAGCAGGGCCATCCGAAATTCGCGCCGCGCCCCGAGTTCACTTCCTCCCACAGCTCCCATCCCACATCACCGATGTAAGGCTCGCCGGATGTCGGGTGAAATGCGAAACGAAAAGGGTTGCGCAGGCCGAGACTCCAGACACGAGAGCGATTGCTGAAGGAGTCCCCGTCGTGGAAAGGGTTGTCGGGAGCAGCGGCCCCGCTGATCGGATCGATGCGAAGAATCTTCCCGGAGAGCGAATCGACGTCGAGAGCTCGTAGCGCGCGGGGATCGACATCGGTCCAGCGGGCGCCGTCGCCGATTCCCATCCAGAGCATCCCGTCAGTGCCGAAGGCGACGGTTCCTATCGAATGAGAGGGACCGTCGGAGGGAATGCAGTCGCGGACCGGAACACCGAGGATCGTCGGCGAACCCCCTTCGTCGCACGAGGCCTTGCCGTGCCAGCTGGTGGGATCTCCAATGTTGTCGAGAGTGCTGTTCTGTCCGACGAGTACCACGCGTCCGTCCGGCGTCGGCTGATCCCAGTCGGCGGAGGAGTCGCACTCGATTCTCTCGAGGCGGCTGACACGAGCTCCCTGGCCGTCGGGGAGGTCGTCGGGCGCGGCAAGGCCGGGGAGCCCGGGAGGGTCATGGGTGTAGAGCACGTAAACGTACGGCTGTTCCGGGAAGTCGGGATGGACCGCGATGCCGAGCAGGCCTCGGTCACCCCATGTATTCACTTCGTCGCTGAGGTCGATGAAAAGTCGTGGCTCTTTCTCCCGGCGATGGAGGATGACCTGTCCTTCCTTGAATGCGACGAACATGCGTCCACCCGGTGCGAACGCGATCGCCGTGGGGAGGGGAAGGTGGGGCTCGTAAACCAGCTCGTTGATGAACCCTTCCGGAAGCGTGACCTGGGCGTCTGCGCCGCCCGCAATCACGGCGAGCACGACGAAAGCAACCTGGATCACTGAGCGCATACAGCGTGCCCTTTCGATCGTGAGATGGCCGAACGAAGATACGCGCGCCGGCAGGTTCGGCGCGGTTCGGCTGTTTCAAAGGAGGAGAAGGCATTCTCCGTCTTCCGCCGGAGATGGGTCAAGCCTGGGTCCCCCGGGGGGGGACGCTCGACGACGGCCGTGAGGATTCGATGTGCGGTCCTGAGACGTCTCGCGGCGCGATCTATCATCCCTTCACACAGATCACCTGCCGGAGCGTGTGGAGCACCTCGACCAGGTCCTTCTGCGCCGCCATGACGGCGTCGATCGACTTGTAGGCCATCGGCGTCTCATCGAGCACGTCGGCGTCTTTGCGGCACTCGATGCCC
>JBHEOL010000089.1:0-25040 GCA_046261635.1 Thermoanaerobaculia bacterium
TGCGGTCGTTGAGAATCGGCGTGAACAGATCGTTCGCCATCGGGTTCTCCTATCCGACCCTCGTCACGCCGACCGACAGCTCCATCGTGTCGATCGTCCCGGCAGGGAACGGCTGGCCGTTGCTCCCGCGCACGATGCGCAGAACGATTCCCGCCGCCGTGAAGGCCTCCACCGCCACGAGCGGGTTCGTCATCCCGGCCGATGCCAGCGGAAGCGCCTGGACAACCCACTGCACCGGCGTCGCCCCACCGGGCTGCTGGTAGGCGGGAAACGTCAGCAGCAACTCCGCCTCGTTGACCTTCGCTGCGGCGAGCCCACCCCGCACCGGCGACCGTGCTCCCCCCGGCCCCACGATCCCCGCAGCGACGATCGGGGAGAGCGCCCCACCACCACCGTTGCTCGTCCCGGACGCGAGCAGTTCCTGAAGCAGGCGAAGATGGAGCAACATCGGCCGCCGCGACTCGTCGAGGTCGGGCTTCTTCGTGTCGTCCGCCACCCACTTTCCGGCGCTCATCAGAATGGGCACGTCGATGCGGGCGAGCAGAAGGCACTCCTCCGGTTTCGGCGCCTTCTCGCCGTGATCGCCGCAACACCCGCCGCCGCCGCAACATAGACGATGCACGCGCGGCCGGATCTCGGTCGTCCAGACGCGCCACGCGGCGCGGAAGTATTCCGCTGCCATCTGCGGGTCGAGCTTGAGTGACGCCGGGGGAGATCCGAAGGTGATGTGGATGCCCGCGCCGGCGAGAGGCGAGGAAACCGGAGAGGCGATCGGCGAGGCGGGCGGCGAGCCGATCTCCTGCACCGATGCGCGCAAAGCGTCCTCGAGGTCTTCCACCGTCGCGTAAGGCCCGCCTCCTCCGAAAGCCAGCATTCGCAGCCAGATCACGAATTCACGGAGAAGGTCTTCCTCACTCTGATCCGGCGGCGTCGTCCTCAGCGCGAGCGTGAAGTCGTCGATCAGCCGGGACGGCTTCATCAACTCGTCCTCGGTACGGCACGGTTCCCCCGGAATCGGAACCAGGTCGACCGGGCAGTCGCGATAGCAGAGCGTCACGTACAGAGGCAGCGTCGAGGAGAGAGGAGACCCGAGGGCTGTCGCGATGTCGGCCGGATTCGCGGCGAGCCATTCATTCACGAACGCGCATTGCGCCGGCTTTACGCAGACCAGTTGTCCCCGCGGCGTGAGCGCCGATCCGGATGAGACCGTGATCCTCGGTCCTTTCGCCGCATCCTGGTCGACCGTGACGCGAAGCCCGTTCAGAGTTCCATACCCGACGGCGTCGCGCGCCAGCCAGCGGTCGCGGCCGATCAGATACGCGTACTCCTGATTGAAGTCGTCGACGCCGAGAAGCATGCCCAGTGTGTAGTTCACGTGTTTCGTCGGGTCGGGCGCACGTGCTTCGAGCGTCGACGCAGGCGCGGCTGCAAACGTGGTCATTCAGTACCTCCTCGGGTGCACGACGGACAGCCCGGCGCAGGATCGAGCGCGCTCCGACCTTCCGCAGCCAGCCGGCCGGAGCCGAGAGGATCGCGGTTCAGGACGAATGGCGCGAGCAGCTCCGGAGAGCGGCTCCCAAGATCGACCACGGTCTCTTCGCCGAGACGAGCCTCCCCAACCCGCAAGAACGCCCAGAAGAACTTCACCTCGAACGACGTGTGCGCCGGCTTTTCCAGCGCGATGACGCGGCGCGCCAGGTCGAGGCGTTTCTCGCGATCCTGCATCGCGAGCGTTCCCTGCGGAAGAAAGACCGTGAAACGGTGCGCCGCGTCGCGGGCGGGAAGAACGAGGCCTTCGAACTGAACCCAGTCGCGAAGCGCGTCGATCGAGGTCGGGAGCTCTGCGGGCAGCATGATGTGGGACCAGGACGTCCAGGAACGACTCCACGCACGCGCGGCCTCCGCCGCGGTCGTGTAGCGGCGCCGCAACAGCTCGCGCCAAAGCTCAAGATCTCCCGACACGGACCGGGGGACGAACCCGAGCGTCTCGCGCGAAAAGGACGGCCAGAGCGCATGAGCATCCGCTTCGCCAGCCCGATCCGGTCTCGTCAGCGGGTAGAGGGCTCCGGGCCGCGCCAATTTCTTCGCCCACCGATCGTGCAGATCGGCGGCGCCGAGCCCCGGGACCCACTGCGGACGCTGCGGGCGAAGCGGCAACCCTGCTCCGACTTCGCTGGTGTCCCCGAAGATCACGGCCGGCAGATTTCGCGAGCGGAACCTCTCCACGATCCGCGCCCCCAGGGGCCGGCTCGAGACGAGCTCGAATGCGGATTCATCGGCACAGTCGTCGAACGCCAGACGGAGAACCATCATCAGCCCGGGAGCGGTCCCTCGCCATTTGAAGAAATGCGACGCATGACGCAGAAAGAGGCGGCGCTTCGCTTCGTCCCAGGCCGGATCCAGCGCGACGCCGAACCATCCGGCCAGCCATTCGAGAGTCTCTGCCGGCGCGCATCGCGCGTCGAGCAGGCATTGCGCCGCCGCGACGCGGTCCTCGATGTTCGTGAAAAATCCCTCGAGGTTCGCGAGGAAACGGTCGAGAAAGGCCGCGGACTCGTCATTCTCCCGGTACAGCGCCGGCAGGTACTCGTCGAGATAGGAGAACCGCGGGTACCACGCTCGCAGAGCGCGAATGCGTGGCGACGAACGGCCGGTCCCGCGGAGCTCCAGCTTCAACTCGATCCAGCGTCCCTTCGCCCGCTGGAAGAGCAGTTCCCAGGTCGAGAGGCCGGCACCTTCTTTCACCCACGGCAGCTCCGATCCGGCTGGACGGCACAGCAGACTCGGCTCCCGTTGCCATGACGCGAACTGGAGAAGCTCGGGATCGTTGTCCGCACGGCTCCATACGATCACATCGGTCTCGGCCGGAATGCAGGCGTCCAGCAACAGGCGGTGCCACACGCAATCCGGTTCTTTGCCATCGAGGGGCCTTGACTGCACCGTCGCGCTCGTCGCATACCGGTACCGCGGCTGTGCGACGAGCGGGACCCACCGATCCTGAGAATCGTAGAGCGGCTGGTCTCCTCCGCCGATCAGCGCCCGGGCGCCGTAATGCCGCATGGGGAAAAACTCCGAGAGCGCGTGAAACTGGATCGCGTTTTCGTGGATTTCGATGCGGAAGGCGAACGCCTGATCGCCTTCGCTCGCAACCACGAAGAGAATGAGTGCGCCATCCCCCGCCGCCGCTCCGCGTCTCTCCAGGACAGCGAAGTCGTGTCCCAGAAGCCGGAACGACTCCCGCTTCGACTCTTCCACGAGAGACGCCGCGACCTCCGTCGAAACCTCCCCCGCCAGACTCGAACCCTTCAGCCGCAGAATGCGGGAGAATCTCTCCCCGGCTGGACTGACCAGGATGAGGACGCTGTCGTCGGGGAGCGCCTCGATCGCCACCGGCGCGGCAGCAGGGATCGGTGCCGCCATCGCGACGTCGATCGTCGAGGACGGAAGGCACGGCTTCGGCGCCCCGCCTCCGACCGGCTGGAAAATCCGGGGTGTCTCGCCCGGCGCCGGTCCGCCGAGCGGAATCACACCGAGCGTCCGATCGAGCCGCCAGACTCGTGCGTTTCCGTCGAGGACCCAAACGCCGCCATCCGGAGCCGCGGCCAGGTCGATCGGCGCGAACGGTACGGGCCACAAGATCTGGCGAGGCTCGCCACCGATTTGAAGGTCGAACGCGAGCAACCCGGCAGGATCCGTCGTTCCGACGACGAGAAGGTGCTGCGTCGTGATGGTGAGTCCGGACAACCGAATCGGCAACGCCTGTAAAGTTTCCTCCACCGGGGCGAAGAGGCCGCGTTCTCTCGGGCAGACTCCATCGAGCGAACCCCAGAAATGGGAAGTGACCCGGCTGCCGGCGGAGTGAACGAGGATCTCGGTCCCACTCGGGTCGATCCAGTACACATTTCCATGCACGTCGGCCGCGGCACCGCGGCGGCCGCTCGGGTCGGCAGGACGATTCCCGGCCGAGGGCGTGAAGTGAAATGCGCGACGTCCGAGTGTCATCTCGTGGCGGAAGCCATCCCACGAGAGCTCGGCATCTCCGACAGTGTCCGAAGCCAGGAACACGTCGGCCAGCCTCTTCCCCGAGCCCGCGGTGCAGCGGCTCCAGTCCTCGCGTCCGAGGAAGAGGTGAAATCGCGTACCGTTCACGTCCATCAGCGACACTCCGTTGGAATGGTCGGAATCTGCACGACCGTCGGAGCCTGTGTGGAACCGGACGGGCCGGCTGGGCCGCCCCGAAGCTCGTCGAGAGGAGCCGGCGCTCCGTTCGTGACACGGATTCCCAGAACCCGCGGCAGCTCCAGTCCGGTGATCTCGATCCGCGACACCGGCGTTCCATCCGTGCCGGCCAGAAGCACGGGGTCCTGGACGAACTCGACGCCGCGAGTCCGCGCCGCGACGGCGGCCAACTCCAATGTCACTACGGCCTTTCCCAGGATCCATCCGTTCGGCGCGGTGGCCGCGGACGACAACTCCGCGGGATCGTCCGCGATCTTCTGAAGCCCACCGGCGGTCGGGGCGAGGAACCGGAGAAGATCTGCTCGCACGGACTCCTGGACGTCCGACTCGTTGAATCCTGCTGCCACCTTGAGCCCGATCGAGATCCAGATGCCGCGATAGTCCGGACCGCGCAAGACGATCTCCGTCGTCACGAGCCGACGCGGATCGAGGTGGCGGCACACCGCGTCGAGGAACGGCTTTCGCGGTAATGGTGCGTCCGGCTGCTCCGGATCGTGAGCGGGGACGAGCATCAGCGTCACCGCTCCGGGCACCACGGCTCCCCCTCGATCTGGGTGGTAATTCGGAAGCACTTCGATCCGCCCAATCTCCACGCCGGGAGTGCGAAGCGTCACCACGGTGAAGTCGTTCGCGGTGACCAGGCGGTCACGGTGCTGGAGGTAGCGGGAGATCTGCTTCTCGCCGTCGGAGACGCTCTCGGCTTCCGCGCCGCCCCAGGTCGGAATGGGGTTATTGACCTTGAAGCCGGCGGGAAGTGCAGGAGACGTGTCGATGGATGCCGCGCCGACGTTTCCTTCCACGCCGAGAGCGCAGTCGTAGCTCGCGCGCAAGGTCGCGTTCTCGGGAGGTCGCGCTCCGTGCGCACCGTCGCCGAATCGAACCTCGCCCGACTCGGGATTGAGCGCGAACACCCAGCTCCGCTTCCGCGCGTTCGCGGGATCCTTCCTTTCGTTCCGGCCGGCCGCACCAGGAGCGCTGCCGTCGACCGGGATGGGCACTTCCGGCGGAGCCGCCGTGAGGTCGTCGATCTCCGTCCACTCCGCCGTTTCACCGGTGGGCGCGGTCACGGTGAGGCGGACGCTTCGGGGAAGCACCGGCGCGAGAGACAGGCGCGCGACCTGGTCCGGCTCTCCGGTCCCGTTGGCGAGGAGCTCGTTCGCGACGCGCAGGCGTTGCGCCACCGGGACCGCATTGATGCCGATCCAGGAAAAGGCCGCCGTCGCCTCGGAGGTCAGCGAGATGCGAAGCCATGTGACGATGCGCCGCTCCACGGCGGCGTCCTCGAGGGCCGGGGGAAGCCCGTTCACGCCGGCCTCGAGCGGATCGATGTTGTCCCAGAGGCGCATCGCAGGGCCGGCCGGAAGCGTCACTTCCATCACGCCAGGCACGGAGAGGAGGTCCGAGTCGGTGGTGACCTCCAAAGGGCTGTACTCCGCGCGGCGCGCCGCAATGTCCTCGGGAAGGCCGCCGCTGTCGGGAACTTTGGGCACCTCGACTCGAAGCCGGACCTCGGCCCTCGAGGCGAACGGTCGCCCCGAAGGCAACTCTGCGCGGGTCGCGGCGAGGGAGGGGACGACACCGAGCGTGAGCGTGCGTCGGGCAATGCGATTCCGGATCGACGCGAGACCGCCGCGCAGCTCCTCGGGAGCTCGGAACGGTTGAAGGTCGCTTTCCCGCGCAAGAAGGGCCAGCCAGAAACAACCGTCCACCGTATCGCCCAGGCCCACGGCGGTGCCGTCGCGGCTGGGGAACGGCGAGGACTGGTAGAGCTGGGGGCTCACCTCAGCGGGAGTGTCCCGATACGATGCGTAAAGCTGCTGGTAATAGCGCAGGAAGTCGCCGGTGGGGTCCGCGCTTTTCTTCTTGTAGAAGAGGCGCCCCTCCACGGGGAGGACGTCGAGCGCCTTCATCGTGCGGAAAGGGATTTCACCTGCTCGGAGCTCGAGCCCCGTGGTGAGCACGATCGGCTGCGTCTCGGATGGTGATTCGTTCGTGATCGTCACGAGGCCGCGAGCCTCAGTCGCCGGCCGCAAAGGAACTCGAAGGAGCTGAAGGAACTTCTTCCTGTTCCGCTCGGGGATCTGATTGGCGCGGTAGAGCAGATTTTCCGTGAGAAAGGCGAAAAGCTCGACCAGGGTGACACCGGGGTCACTGCGGTTGAAATTCGTCCACTCCGGCGTATGCACCGGAATGCGCGCCAGCGCTTCCGACACGAGATCGTCGTAGCGGCGGTCATCGATCTTCGGCAGTGTCAACGGCATGACGGATCTTCAGCCTCCGAGCTGGACGCGAACGGAAATCTCCGACGCTTCTCGTGTGGCGACGAGTTGGTACTGAATGGTGGCGATTGCCGCTTGTGGATCGCGCGGGTCCTCTTCGACCGTGACCGCGCCGACCATGATGCGCGGCTCCCACTGTTGCAGCGCTCGCGTGATGCGCTCGCCGATCTGTGCGCGCGTGGCGACCGTGTTCGGCTCGAAGAGGAACCGCCGCAGGCCACCTCCGAACGTCGGCAGGTTCACCCGCTCTCGCGGCTCGGTCTTCAGAATGACTTCCATGCCCTGGCGGATGTTCGCCTCCCCCTGGGACCACGCCATGCGGCCGTCCGGGCCGACATGCGGCGGAAAGGCGATCCCTCGTCCGTACAGTTGTCCTGCGTCCACGACTCACTCCTTCTTTCCGTCGAAATTCGGCACGGGCAGACAGATCTGGAAGAAAGGCAGCCAGTAAAAGATCATGTCGAGCAGCTTGACCATGATCATCAGTACGATCAGCGCGCAGATCGTGATGATCGGAATCGAGAGCGAACAGACCATTCCGTTCTCGCTCGAACACGGCTCGGTCGACACACTCAGGTCCTTGTGCAGTGGCCACGGAAGGACGGCGAGAACGAGGTCGATGAACCCGAGGCTGCGAACGGCGCTGACCTGCCCGCACAGAACGTCGGAGAGGACGAATGCAGCGTTCTTATCGAATTTCCGCAGGCCCGCCGGGGTGGTGTCGGCTGGCATCACCACGCGGATCGGCCGCGCAGGAGCGTCCGGATCGAAGAAGGAAGCCATTTGAAAGGCGGCCGTCGGATCGCTCACGGCGGCCCTGCTCCTGTTCGGACAGTTCGGTCGCTCGTAGATGCAGCGCACCGTGAACCAGGGCGTGGCCTGATCCGTCGCGTTCACCTGTGCGATCGATCGCACCGGAACTGAGGACCCGGACGCCAGGGGCTCGAGCGCCCCGGCGAGGGCATTCTCGAGATTGTCACGACGCCCCTGTCCGGTCAGACCGGTGGGCGCCCCGTAGGACGCGGTGACGAACCGGAAAGCGAGGGTCGGCCATCCCGCGGGGCTCGACGAGCGATACACCGTCTTCGCCGATTCGAGCGAAGCGCGGAACGCCCGGATGCTCCGGAGCGGTGAGACGAGGCCGAGGGTCGCGAGCTGCTGGTACGCCGCCAACTTCGTTGCGGAGAGGCCGGCAGAAGACTGTGCCGTGACCGCGTCCCAGACAGCTGGCAGATTCTCTTCCAGCCAGCGATCGAGATCGAGCAGGATGTACCAACCCACCATCGTGATCCGGTCGTTGGTCGCGGCGATCGCTTTCATCCTCTCGACCGGATCGGGAGCGCCTCCGCTGCTTTGCTGCGCCGCGACTCGGGCGATGTCCTCGAGAATCGCCCAGGGCGCGATGACGTCCGTCTTCAGCAGCATCCGCCGCGGATCCATCGGCTCGCGGGGGGACGATTCGGAGGCCGCTCTCTTCGCCGCCGCGAGCGCTTCCCGTTTCGCCACCGGGATGGTTCCGTTGAACATCCGTCGCCTCCGCCCGTCGATCTCCGTATAGGACGCGGGGGAGAGCGGGTATTGCACCTCTCCAGCGACGAGCTCGGTGGTGTCCGTAACGCGTTTCCACTCGTCGCCGACCAGCGCGAGCTCGGTGCAGAGCGCAGGATCGGGATTGACGGCAGCAGCGGCCGGGGCCGGCTCGAGCATGCGGATCACGAACGTCGCGCGCTCCTGCTGTGTGGTGTCGAGCATCTTGTCGGGAAGACCGAGAGTCCTGCAGACGAGGCAGGCCGTGACGAGGTAATACCGCTGATGCGCGGGCTGATAGAGCTTCAACGGCATTTCCGTCGACGCAGGATTCCAGGGCGTTTGCCTCACCGCCAGCTGCCGCGCCTCGAGTTTTCGAACCACCGTGGTCCGTGCGCGAGCAAGCTGTCCAGCGAGACCCCGCTTCGGCGACGCCACTTCGACCTCGGCCGGGGGCTTTCTCCAGGTCTCCGGTACGACCAGCAGTTCCCGGATGCGGCGGGGATCGTCCTCAATCAGCCCGAGAAACTGTTCCATGAAGTCGTCGGTGGCGAACCGAAGAATGGCCGGCGTGCGGAAGATGCGCCGCTGTTCGGCGTTGGTCGTGCCGTTGAAGTCATCCCAGAGAGCGGCGGGAGCGGTCCATTCGATGTGCTGTTCCATCGCCGTCCTCACCAGATGTTTCCCGCGCCGGGGGTGTAGGACGCCGACGTGATGGACGGCGTGGTGATGCTCGCGCCCACCATGAGCGTGGCGCTGAGCGTGGTCGCCCCTGTGACCGTGACCGACGACGCGTTCACCGTCATCGTGCTCGCGTTGATGGTCAATGACGCCGAGGTCGTCAGCGTGATGCCGCTCGCCTCCATCTTCAGCGAGTTTCCGTTGCTGTCGGCGAGCTCGATCGATCCCGGCCCGTCCTTGAGCGTGACTTTCTGTCCTCCCGGGGTCTCCGCAATGAACTGCTCGGAACCGCTGCTGTCGTCGAAGGTGAGTTTGACGCCGCTGCGCGAGCGGAAGACCTTCTTGTTGTTCTGGCCATCCATCGATTGCGGCGGCGTGTCCTTGCCGTTCCACAATCCACCCAGGACGTAGGGTCGCCGGGGATCTCCGGCCTCGAACACGACGAGCACTTCGTCGCCCGCGTCGGGGATCATCCAGGTGCCTCGGTTCTTGCCCGCCATCAATGTGGCGATGCGCGCCCAGACTTCGTAGCGCTCGCTCCCCATGTCCGGCGCCCAGGGCAACGCGACTTTCACCCTCCCGGCCGCCTCGGGATCCTGGTTGTCGGTGACCAGTCCGACGTACACGCCGTACCATCGGCCTCCCAATCCGGAAGACTCGCGGCCGTGCAGGAGCGCTTCGAGTACAGGCGTCATCTCATGCCGCCCTTCCCAAGCCCGGGCGCTCGGCCGTGAACTCGCTGCGGAATCCCGCGGCGGCGTCGAACAGGTGGCGGACTTCGGCCAGGTAGTACTTGCCGTCGAAGAGCGGTCCGAGGCCTTCGAGATCGACCCACTTCCCAACCCGGAGTTTGCCGTCCGGCTGAGCCAGACCGCGCCCGACCAGAAATCGCCGCGCCGCGGTCCGATACCATGCTTCCGCCTGCGATTTCGCCTCGTCCGTGGACAGCGGCACCGTATGGGCGACCGCCTCGTCGCGGCTGCCGAGCGTGGACGAGAGAATGCTCGCGCCGCTGGTGTCTCCTCCGAGCTCATTCCCCATCGCCGCCTGGTCTGCCTTGTGACGGATCGCCTGTTTCGCAGCGACGTCCCATCCGGAGACCGTGATCGACGTCCGCTGGTGTGCCAGGTCGGCAACCGCGGTGAACTGACGGAGCTCCGCACCATACTTCAGCGTGAGAGGTGATCCGGTACGGGCCGACCGCGGTTTCGCGAAGAGACCGCTTCCCTCGATCCAGAGCTCCACACCCGCGATTCGCGCCCGTTCGCGCAGGAACGCCAGGTCGCTCTGATTCACCTGCGCCAGGACCTTGTGCGCCGGCCCGGGAACCTCGACCGTCGCCTGGAGACCGTGGTCGGTCGCAATCTTCCGAATGATTTGCGCATCGCCCACTTCATTGAAAGTGCGTGTCCGGCGGGTCATCCTCAAGTCCTGCAGCCGGTCTTCAAGGAGCACCGCAAGCTCCGGGCTCGAGCCCTCGCCGAACTCCGCTTCGATGGCCGAGATGCGTCCCTCGAACAGGAGCTCGCTGTCGAGCTCGAGCCGCAAGGTCTTGCCGAAATCGAGCTTCCTGCGGTCGAAGTAGAGAAAGTCGACGTTGTTTCCGGACGGACCCCAGTTGCCGAACCGGATCTCTGCACAGAAGAGCCCCTCGGTGGTTTCGTGAACCGCCATCCTCAGAACTCCCTGCGAGAGGCCGGCATCCTGCTGGCCGTCGACGAAGATCGACGGCCGGGTCGCCCGGAGCTTGTCGGCATTCGCGTCGCTCATGGTTCCCTCAGTACGCCCAGACGCGGAGCGCGCGCTCGTGCTCGCGCCTTTTGACTTTCTCGATCTCGCGCTCGATCTCGGGCCCGCTGCGGACGGCGGCGGTGGAAGCCGGGCCCGCAGCGGTTTCCGGCGGAGGCGCCGTCTTCGGCTCGAGGGTCATTTCATTCACGACGGTTGGCATGACTCACTCCATGACGATCAGAGGTTTGGTGCGGCGGAAGTCGACGAACCGCCCGGGTTCGAGGCGTCGCAGGCTCTCGAGGTCGTTCGCCGCAGCCACACGGAAAAGGTCGACGCCGGAAGAGCCGCCGCCGCCCCTACGCGCCTGTTCCGACTGTGAGAGCCCCTGCAGGGTGGAGCCTTCCGGGGCCTGCGTCTGCGGGTTCTCACCGGCGCCGGCGCCACCGCCGCGGCGTGTGAATCCGGGCGGCTTGGCGGCCTGATTGAATGCGAATGTGGTGATCTTCTGCTGGGTGAGCGTGATCGCCACCGACGCTCGCAGCGGCCGCCCTTCGGACGAGAACAGCTCGAGCGTCTCCTCCATCCCCTCCATCATTCCGTCGAACTGGAACGTTCCCCACGCGAATCGCACCGCCGGCGGGAGGAAGCGCGTCGGGCGGCTGGGGGGATCTCCTTTGGGGGTGATGAAGTAGGCGACGCGCTGTGTGAGCTCGCGCACGTCCATGACGTCGGGCAGCTCGCCGAGGGTCTGCGTGACGTCGAACCAGAGTTGCACGGCGAGCTTCGTGGAGCCGGCCCCGACGAACTGCTGCGCCTGCGGACCACTCTGGTCCCCCCCTCCCTGCGGCTGCTGAATCTGGTTTGCGAACGTGACCTTCAGCGAGTCCGGATTGAACTGGACCTTGGTGGCCTTCTCCGGGTTGATCTTCTGGTCGAGGTTCGCATCGAGCTCGCTCAGCTCGGCCTTCGCGACCTTCATCTCGTCAGCCATGGAGAGCCCCTCCCCGTTCGATCGCCATCGACTCGTAGGTGAGCTGCATCTCTTCGATCGCGACGAGTCCATCCCGCGCATTGAGGGGAGGAGCCTTGAGCTTCGTGAGGAGGCATCGGCGGAGAATGAACCTGACTCGATCGCCGCTCTGCGCCGCGTTGCGAAGCGCGATCGTCGCATCGGCACGGAAGTCCGAACGCAGCTCGCCGGGCACGGCCTGTTGCTGCGCGTCGAACCAATCCCACAGATCGAGGCTGTTCGGCGTCATGCCTCGCTTGAGCGTGACCTGTCCGTAGTTCACGGGACCGATGAGCCGGATCTGCGCGCCGTTGTTTCCCCCTTCGCGGATCGTCTTGACGTCCATCGTCATCTCGAGTCCGTCGCATTCGGCGAACTGACCCTCGCAGAGCTTCTTCACGTTCAGTCCCTTCACTTCGATCTGCACTTCGAAGTTGAAGGCCTGGAACGGATAGACCGATTTCGGTTCCGCCATCAGCGAACCTCCTCGGCGGCCGCGGCTTCGCCCCGCTGCAGAAGACGGATCGCCAGGAAGGCCAGCGGCCGCGAAGGAGCGACTCGAAGCTCCGCGATCACTCGTCCCGCATCGACGCTGCCAGACGTGTTCAGCGTCTCGTCCACGATGACGCGATAGGCCGACGTCGCGGTCCGTCCGGCGAATGCGCCGCGTTGAAACATCCCGGCGAGCATCGACTCGAACCCGCGACGGATCGTGTTGTGCAGCGCCGCGCCGTTTGGCTCGAACAGGTACTCGTTGCCGGCGACCAGCGCCGCACGACGAACCAGAATGAGCAGCCTCCTCACGTTCAACGGCCGCAGCTCGGCGTCACCGCTGAGAGTGTCGGCATCGAGACAGAGGAATCCGTCCGGAGATCTGCGGATCAGATTGACCGCCCCGTCCTGCAGCGCCTGTCGAGCGTCCACTGGGATGGCTGGAGTGAGAGCCACTACGCCGCGCAATGGCTCGTTTGCCGGGGCGACCCATGCGCCCCGCCGGACGGCTCGCGCGGCCATCACTCCGGCCATTGCTCCATCCGGCGGGCTCGTCATGAGCGGACCGGCATCGTCGTCGCGGCCTGTCAGCCAGGGATGCCACAACGATCCGTAGCTGAGGACCTGCGGCTCCAGGTCCGCCGCGAGTTTCGTGGCGTGAGCGAGCGCGCGCGCCGCGTCGTACGTTCGGGGAAGCGACAGGATGGCGACGAGATCGGCCCGCGCAGCGCACATCCGGAGCATCGCGGCGTGCACCGTCGCAAGCATCGCACCGCTGGTCTCATCCTCCTCCAGCCATCCCGCGATTCTTCCGACCCGGACCGCCAGACCGGCAGACCAATCGCTCGTGCGCGCCCCTCGAATCCTCCGCGCTCGGTAGAAGTAATCTCCGTGTGAGCGGCCGTAGAGCGTGAGGGAGGATTCGTCACCGAGCGCGATCGTCGCCGCATCGTCAAAATCGTTTCGCGTCGACTCCTGCAACTCCACGGTGGCATCCGGCACCTCCTCCCAGGTCAGTGTGTACGTGCCGCCCTGCACGGGGCTGGCGGCCAGGAATGGAGGATCGATCGAGGCGAGTGCATCACACGAGATGAAGCCGGCGGAGTGCTCTGGAAGCACCGGCGGGAGGGGTTCGCGGCAATCCATCCACCTCCATCGCTCGGGATGGCTCAGAGGAGATGATGAGAGCGGCGAAGTGATCGGCACCGGCCGCTCGGGCTTCCAACCGGGATGCACCGCGTCCGGAACCGAGAGCATCGTCACTTCTTCGATCGCCAACCCCGCGTGGATCCCGGTGAGGCGCTCTCCCGCCAGGTACCGAAGGACATCCGCGTGGCCGAGAAGAGTGCGAACGCCGTCTCCACCGAGCCGCGGGTCGATGAAGAGCTCCGCGCCGAAGCCGTCGAGGCCGTCCCGCTCGAGCGCGGTCCCATCGACCTTTTCCGCACGCGCCGTTTCAGACGGCATCGCGGTCATTCCCGCCGGGATGAACGCCGATCCATCCGCGTCGAACGCCAGAGGGAAGCGCGGATCGGCCGCGTCCTTCCAGAGCTCGGGCCAGCCGTCGCGGGGCGCCGTCGCTGGGTGGCTCCGCTCCAGGCTGTCGAAAAGCGTCTCATCGGAAGGGAGCGCGCCGAAGTACCGACGGTGCTCCGGCGAAAACCCGAGGTCGAGCATGCGCATCGGCTCGCTGTTCTCTCTGCGCACGATCAGATCGAACTGCAACCGGTCGGCGGTCGAACCGCCGGCGGTCATGGACGGCGGTTTGGGGACCTGCGTCCACTTCGTGGCCGCGAGCGGCGACGACACCGGAGAAGAGTCGCTCGACGCGATCCAGAAGGCAGATCCTTCCAGGAGCACGACACCGGCGGCGCCCGCGGGCGGCGAGGTGGGCACGCTCGTCGTGCGCTCGACGAACAGAAAGAGAGACACGGGCGAGGCCGACCACTGCACGCGCACCACGTCGCCGGGCGAGACTTCGCGTGACGACCGGACCTCGATCTCGACGTTGGCCCGATCGTGGTCGTAGCGGCGCAACTGCAGGCGGTGGGCGACCAGGCTGGTCTGGACGTGCAGAGCGTCCGACCAGCTTCCCACCGATCGCGCCGAGGCAAAGGCCGGCTCGAGCGCCCCGGCCGGCGTGGCTTGGAACAAACCGGGGATGCGGAATCGATTTCTGACGGCGCCTCCGCCGGCGACACGAACGATCCAGCATCGGCGACCTCCGTTCCGGAAGAACGCGCGGACCGTCGGACCGAGGTGGGCCCGTCGCTGCTCGGACGCGCCACGAGGAGCGGGAAGTGAGACGTCGTCGCCGAAGATTGCGCGGAATTGCGCATCGTCCTGAACGGGGACCGGCCGGTCGACGGGGCCGGCGGCGGCGAACCCGACGAACAGAGGGATGTCCATGCGAGGCAGGATGTCGCGGAGGGGCGGCGCCTGCGTCTCGAAGGAGATCCCCGGCAGAGGGCGAAGAACGCTCATACCCTCTCGACCTGGAGGCGTTCGTAAGCGATCACCAGCTCTTCCATGGCCGCGTCGTTGCCCTTGGCGTTGAGACTGCCCAGCGTGTACTTGAGCGGCCGGGCTTCGTTGAGCGTCCACCGCGCGACAGTGTGGTGGTCTTCGCCCTGAAGCTCGACGGTGATGGTGCGGCGATGGTTGGCCGTCCCTTCGCGGACGTCGTTGACCCAGTCGAAAAGAGCGGTCGGATTGATGATGCCGCGCTTCAGGGTCATGTCCGCGGCCTTATTGAGACCGGTCAGTTTGATCACGTTGTTGTGGGGCGCGTTGCCCACGCGGTAATCCTGCTGCGCCAGCTCGGTGGAAAGGCCGGTCACCTCCTGGAAGCCGCCCTGGATCGACGAGGGATCGGTTCCTCCGCCGAGATTCACGAGAAAATTGAATTGCATGTAAGGGCGGTCGCGGTCAGCCATTTCGATTCTCCTGGCCTCTATGGGCCCTCGTTCCGCGGGGGCGGTTTGTGGCTAGACCTTCCGGTCGGCCGTCCATTGACCGATCCGGATGATCACGTACTCAGCTGGCCGAAGTGCGGCCACACCCACGAGACAGACGAGCCTGCCGTTGTCGAGATCGTTCTGCGTCATCGTGGAGCGGTCGCATTTGACGAAAAACGCCTTCTCCGGCTTATCGCCGAGCAGAGCGCCGTTCTGCCATTCGTTGAAGAGGAAATCGGTGATTGCGGTACGGATGTTGGCCCACAGCCGATCGCCGTTCGGTTCGAACACGGCCCATTGCGTGCCACGATCCAGCGAATGCTCGAGATAGGCGAAGTAGCGGCGCAAATTGACGTACTTCCATTCGGGATCGGAGCTGATCGTCCGCGCGCCCCACAGCCGGAAGCCGCGGCCTTCGAAAAAACGGAAACAGTTGACCCCGAGAGGATTCAGGATGTCCTGCTGCGCCTTGTTGAGGATGAACTCGAGGCCGATCGCCCCCTCCACCACCTCGTTCGCCGGCGCCTTGTAGACGCCGCGGTTGATGTCGTTGCGTGCGTAGATGCCGCAGACCGCGCCGCTCGGAGGGAGGTGAATCTCCTTCTGTGTGATGGGATCGAACTGGGTGATCCAGGGGTAGTAAAGCGCCGCGTAGGTTGAATCGAGCTTTCCGCGCAGCCCTCGGACATCGCCAACGCTCTGGTCGTCTCCGGAATCGAGAACCGCGATGCGGTATCTCATCCTCGTCGCGTGATTGACGACGGCATTGAGAATCGCCAGTTCCTGAGCTTCGCGGCTCTGATAGTTCTTCGTCACTCCCGGCGCGGCGATGATGGAGATCTCGTCGATGTCTTCCAGTGCTGCCAGGCCGCTTTTCTCCTTCGATGTCGGGTCGAGCGCCCCTTTCCCGCGGTAAGCATCGATCTCGGGCAGCTTTCCGTCGTCGCCGCCGGAGAGCTCGAACTCGAACGAACGATCCTGAGCGCTCGAAATGGGGTTTTTCAGGGCATCGCCGAGCGATGCCCCCTTGAGCGAGATGAGATAGTTGGCCAGAGCGATCCCGGTCGGGTGCGCATCGAGATTCATCACGATCGGGATGGAGCGGGCCCGCCCCACCGAGGGCTGTTCCTCCGCGAACTGCGCCGCGATCGAGTCGTCGGCGCCACCGCGCCGGTGATTCGGATCGAGAGCGAGATCCGGATAGACGAAAGGAGTCGATTGGGGGCCGGGCGGAAACACCGTCACCGTCGCAGAGACGATTTGAGCCCGCGTAACTGTCCCGCCGGAAAGATCGAGTGTAGTCGTCGCGTTTCGGCGGAGCCGCCATTTGAAGGCCGTCCCGTCAAAGTACGATTCGGCCCACCAGAACTCGGGTGGCGGACCGGTGGGGTCTCCGTTCACCATCATGAGGTCGTAGGGAACGGCTCCCCTCAGCGTCTTTTCGGTGCCGTCAAAGATGTTCGGCCCCGCGGAGAGCGTGATCTGCACTCGGGAGTTTCCTCCGGACCCCGGGAAACGCGCCCACGCGAGAAGGGTCCCGGAGGCTTTGGAGATCGCCACGCCGTCCTCAAAGGCGGGTGTGCTGAGCGGAGAGGGTAGCGGCGACGGCAGCGTCTCGATCGATTCGTTCCCGGCGAACACGCGTGCGACGTACAGCCGCTTTCCGCCGTTCTCGAAGAACATCCTGATGGCGTGCCACATATAGTTGTCGATCGTGTCGGCGCCGAACACGAGCGGTTGGCCGTCGCCATAGATCCGCTCGTACTCGACGACGCTGGTGATCACGTCTGGAACGAGATCAACCGGCCCATAGCGCGTCGGACCGACGAACGCGGTCGTCGTCGTGCTCACGCCCTCGATCGACTTCGCACGATACGAAACCTCTTCGACGTAGACCCCTGGAGCTAGATACTCAGGCATTCCCATCTCCTCGTTTCATTCAGGGCGGCGAGCCCGCCGGAGTGATCAAAAGTGTCGCGGTCGGCTGGGCGCTCGCGTCTTCGCTGGCGAGCCGGAGCTCGCGCCCGAAGTGCAGCGTGGCCGCCGTCAAAGGGTTAGTCAGTGCGACATCCTTCCAGGCGGTCGCCGCCGGCTGGGTCAACACGTCGCCGAGGTCCGCGATCTCCGGCGCCGGCATGCGGCGCCGATAGCGAATGGTGAGCGCCACCGTCCACTCCTGATCGGGCAACGGAGTGTTGATCGTTCCCGGCGAGCCGAGGATGATCACCGGCTTCGGGTAGTAGAGTGGAAGCATCACCCTCCCCTCGCGGTCCGCCATGCCGGTGACGACGCGTTGTTCGCCGGCCTTCACCTCGAGCAGTGCCCACGCCGCAGGCTGCTGCGTTCCCGCGTCGACGAGAGTTGCTCGAAGGACGCCCAACCCGTCGAGCGGCGCGTAGGTCGGCGACGCATACAGCGGAAGCCACCCTTCCTCACTTCCGGTCTGGAGCGCCGGGGGAGACGTCAGCGGAGAAGCGAGAGCGATCCCGAGCACTCGCCGCTGCGGCAAACGCACCGGCAGCCGGAACGGTAGGTATCGGCCCGAGCGATCGAGCACCTCCAGAATGAATGCGGACTGCGGCGGATGCGCGGTCCAGAAGGCCGCGTCTCCCGCGCCCCTCTCGATCTCGCCCATGCCGGGCAAATCCCGAAACACGAAGATGTGGTTGCGATTGGCGATACCCCAACGGCGTCGCTCGGGTGATCCTTGCCGGTAGACGGACGCCACGATCGATTCAGTGACGAACGTCCTGGTCGCCTCGTCCCGAAGACGAACACCCAACGGTGTGACACGCGTGATCCGTTCGAGAACGGTCACCGACGTCACGACGGCACCACCCTTCCGGCATCGAGGACGCGCGTCTGCACGAGATCGTGCTCATGCCACTCGACCTTCGACTCGAGCGTGAGCATCCGCACGAGATAGGTCGCGGACGGCTGTATCTGCTGCTTGGCCGCGTCCCAGATCGTGTAGATGTCGTTGATCGAGAGCGTCTCCAGTAGCACGTCGACGCATTCGTTCTCGCCGAACGTGTCGGTCTCGGGTCCGTACTGATTGAGCAGACTTGCGTGGAGGACGGGCGTGTCCTCGAGGGTCCTCATCGCCCATCCCAGCAACCGCTGCTGCTTGAATGCGTCACGAGCGTACGCGACGAGGAGGTAATGCAGGTCGACCGGGATGGACGGACGGAAACGCCGGCCGTGGATGTCCGTTCGCGGCCCGAGATTGCGCAGATTGTTGCCGGCCGTGATGCGGTGGAGATAGAGGGCGACACCCTCCTCCATGTGCTCATGCAGGTTCTTCGTCTGGTACAGCTCCACCGGCGCTCCGGCGAACTCCGGCTTCGGAAGAGCAGCGGTGAGCAGCGAGACGATCGCCTTCCCGACCGCCGCAATCGCATAGGGACCAGCCATGGCCGGTCGTACACTTCAACCGCTCTGCCAGCGCCTCCGTCCACTTTCCCCTCGTGTTTTGTTGGAGTTGCCCGCCGTCGGGGGTTCCGCAGGGGTGTGACACGTTACATCGTGATCCGCCGATCCTGCCTGCCAGGTGACGGGAGAAGAGCGAGATCGGCCCGATGTCACGCCGTGCGCGAGCTGTTACAAAGGGCGGCGGCGCTGGCGTTTTTCTCGGCCGCAAAGAGCTCGTGCTTGACCATCTTCCGGTAAAGCGTCATCCGCGAGCAGCCTAAGCGTCGGGCAGCTTCGTTTCGGTTCCACCCGACCTCGCGGAGCAATGCGAGCAGACTCTCCCGTTCTGCGCCTCGCTTGACCTCCTCGGTCGCGAACAGCGCACGGAGATAGGGCGGAAGGTCTCGAGCGGTCATCCGTTGCGACTGCCCGAAGACGATCGTCGACTCCAGAACGTTCCGCAGCTCACGCACGTTGCCGGGCCAGCCGTATCGGAGCAGCGGCCCGAGGAAAGTCTCGTCGGCTCCTTCGATGCGGCGCCCGGCCCGAGGAATCAACTCGGCCAGGATGTGCGCGACGAGCTCCGGAATGTCTTCGGTATGCTCTCGAAGGGGCTGGAGCTGCACCCTGGCGACATTGAGCCGGAAATAGAGATCCTGCCGGAACTTCTGTTGCGAGGTGAGCTGCTCGAGGTTCTGATTCGTCGCGGCGATGATCCGGATGTCGACTGCGATCTCTCGGTTTCCGCCGAGCCGCTGCACTTTGCGGCTCTCGATGGCCCGCAGGATCTTGGCCTGGGCGTAGAGGGTCATGTCTCCGACTTCGTCGAGAAAGAGCGTTCCCCCTTGTGCATACTGCAGTTTCCCTTCCCGCGCGGCGTGCGCGCCGGTGAATGCTCCCCTCTCGTATCCGAACAGCTCGCTCTCGAGAAGACCCTCCGGAATGGCCGCGCAGTTGATCGAGACGAACGGACGGTTCCGCCGGCGGCTGTTGCCGTGGATCAGTTCCGCCGCGAGCTCTTTCCCGGTGCCGGTTTCGCCCGTAATCAGCACGTTACTGTCGCAGGCAGCGACGCGTTGGATCGCGCGCCGAAGATTCTCTGCAGCTTTGCTGTGGCCGATCAGTCGCTTTCCCGAGCGGAGCTCCGTGCGCGCCTGAGGCGACGCAGTGCGCCTCGGTACTCGCTCCAGTGCCTCGTTGATCTCATCGCCGGTACTGCACTCGGTGAGCAGGTCGTTCACACCTGCCCTCATCGCCTGGAGCGCAAGCGCGTCCTGCCCGGGGGGAATGACGAACAGAAGCATGACGCGCGAGTCGGCCTGGCGGAGCTTTCTGGCCAGAGCCAGCATGACCGCGGGACAGGGCCCTGTCTGCAGGGTGACGAGATCCCACGGGCTGTCCTGGACCAGGGCCAGCAGCTCCGCTTCATCTGCCGGCTCGAGCGACTGCCACTCGCCCGAATCCAGCGCGGACTGAATCCGCGGTGCGTTGAAACGCCCGTCCGTCTTGAAGATCAGCGCGCGCATGGTCCGAAGATGGGCAGCGGAGTCGGGAGGGGGCCGACTTCACCAGAGAAATGAGCGTCCCAATGGGCCGCCGGCGGCGCGATGAGCGGCGCGCTCGCTTCGCCCCACCGTTCGGGCTTCGAGAGGGCCTCCGCCCGCCCGAATGACTTCCAGTCGCTTCGGCTCATCGCCTTCTCCTCCGCACCCGCGTGGGCACATGTCGTTCAGCCGGCCGGCAAAGGGAGCCGCCGCGGTCGGGACCTCCGTGTTGTGATTCCTAATGATCGGGGGCCTAACCCCGCAGGTTCAATCCGAACTGATTGGTTCGTTCTGCTCTTTATTGGTCCGACCTGCTACCTCTCCCCAGACCCTCCGGCCTCTCCGCGGTCGCTCGCCGGTCTCCCTCTCAAGATACCTGCGGTGTACTGCCCGACGTTTCGCTCGAATGGCCTGAATGCTGGCCGGCTTGTTAGCCGCGTCGCCGGTAGTTGCGCGGGGAAACGCCGAACGTCCGCTTGAAGGCGTGGTTGAAATTCGAGAAGTCCGTAAACCCGACCTCGTACAGAATCTCGGACACGCGACGGTTGCTCTTCAACATCAGAGCTGCGGCGAGCTCGAGCCGCCTGCCCTTCACGTAAGCACGGATCGATCGACCTGTCTCACGCTTGAACAGGTGCTGCAGCCGGGAACAGCTCAATCCGACCGCATCCGCCAGGCGGCCCACGGAGGTCGACCGGAAGCCCGTGCTTTCGAGAATCGAGATGGCTCTGCGCACGCGTTCGTCCATGGTTTCCTCCGAGTCAATGTCCCGTCATTGACAAGGAGTGTCGCGAGCCGGAAGAACCCTACCCCCCCGATCGGGCTTTCCCGAGAAAAATCTCGCGGAACCGGGCTCGACCGGAGTGCAGTTTCCGCCAGGGAGAGGGCAAAGGGGGGCAGCAAACTCCAAGCTCAACCCTATCGACCTGCCGACTGGTCTGAGATCACTGTGGCCAGGCCCTTCGCCAGGCGCCGGTAGACCGGCTTCCTGAAGTCCGGGGCCTGGTCGACGATCTCCCACGAGTGTCATCCACCGAGACGCAACGAATTCGTCGGATTTGACCTGCAGGTCGAAAGCCTCCTTCGCCCTGAAGACGAACCAGTACTGAACCTGGCCGCGGCCTGTCTTCCAGCTTCGCGATTGGCTCGGAAGCTCGTAAACGAGCGGTTCGGGCCACTCAGCGATCATCTCGAGCTTGCTCTTCGCGATCCCCGTTTCCTCTTCGATCTCGCGAAAGGCCGCCTCGAGGGCATTCTCGTTCCTGTCGAGACCTCCCTGCGGGAACTGCCACGATCCTCTTCTGTCGCGCCGCTCCAACCCGAGGACCCGCCCTTCACCGTTGAGAATCAAAGCCCCCGCGCCGGCACGGAAGTACTCGGCCGGACCCTTGTCGCCGCGATCGATTACCGCTCGAAAAACCAGCCAAAACGCGATGGCCGCTCCCGTAACGCCACCGATCAGCGGATCGCGGGGCCAGAACATCGAGAGAAAGAGACCGACGAGGACTCCGATCAGAATTCCGAACGTCTCTGCGTATCCTCCTCGGAACGGGAGCCTCCTTCGATCGGAGGCCGTCCATGGCACGTGGTACGCGATCTCCGAGCCGACGGCGCGGAGATACGCATCCCGAATCTCTCTGAGAGTTTTCTTGTACTGGTCCGTCACTCGGTTCCGCTGGAGCATTCGGAAATAACCGAGGACGGCGAAGACGATCAGCGCCAGGAGCGCCGAAGCGGTGACGAGATCGAGGTCCGCTCGCAGCGGTCGCTCTGTTGCGGTGTGGAGCGCGACGAGTCCGCTACCGACCGCGGTCATGAGGGCGATCGTGAAACTGAACCGCTTCTCCCCGACGTCCTCGTTGTGCATCATCGCATTACCGAAATGCTCGAGATCGGCAAGCAGAAGTTCCTTCTCTTTCATGACTGAGACCTCATACCTGGGCCGACTGCCCCAAGCAGTCCAGTTTTCCCGAGATCCGTACACGCTCTCGAGCCACTCGATCGCCGGGGTGGCGAGACGCGCCACCCCGGCGACTTTTCTCTAGTGCACCATCCGGAGAGGATCGAAGAATACATTCATGAAACACCGCTGGCTGAGCAGGCCCGCGAGGTCCTGCTGGCGCCGCAGCAGGTCATTGAAGTGTCGCGACCCGCCGGGCGGATTCGTCGCCTCGCCGAAGGGAGCGGGGACGGTGATTCCGGTCATGAACCCCGAGATCTGCCCGGGCGCTGCGCCGATGTGCGTGAACGGCGTACTCGTCTCGCCGCCGTGGCAGCCGTTGCATGTATTGAACGAGAAGTGATGGCGAAGATTGACCGTTCCCGAGATCGAAGCACTGGGATGAGGTGCGGTGCCGTCCCAGACGATGTTGCTCGGAGCGACCAGCGACCGCCCGCCCAGGAACGGGAAGCCCATCGGGAAATCGGGGGTGACCTCGTGCTTGTCCTGCAGGACGGCAGCCGAATGGGCATTGACGAACGTGCCGATGACTGCTGTGTTGTTCAGCGAGTCGTCGGGGGTCTGTTTGACCGTCACCTGCCGGAGATGGCCCTGGTCGGAATCGTCGCCGGCGAGGCGGAACTCTCGCAGCTCCCAGGGAGAGCCGAGAGAGATCTCATTCGTGCGGAGCTGGTTGAGTGAGCTGCGGTTCGGGTGCTGCCCCGGATTCGTGTTCGCCTCCGCGAACTGGTCCGTGATCGCTTCCAGTGCCGCGTTGTACGCCGCGGAGCCGACCGTATGGTCCTGCAGATCGAGCCACTGCTGTCCCCACTGTTTCACCGCCGCGCATCCGTTCTTCGTGATGCCGTATTCGAAGATCACGGTCATCGGCTGGGGTTGACATGTGTTCATGTCGATCAACCCGAAGACGAAGCGCCCCTCTCCCGCGCTGCCGCCCCCATAGATGAGGTTCTCGCGCAGGTCGATCCGGTTGACGATGGCGAGCAGCTGGAAGGGCGCCTTGCTCAGATCGAGGGTCGTTCCGCCGCTCGCGGCGAGCCACGGAGTGATGATCCTCGCCTGCACTCCCGCAGCGCGGGCCGGAATGGTCCAATCGTTGACCGTCTGAGTGAGCTCCCACCGGCGGAGCCACCGCCGGGCGAACACGTCCGCCGGGATCCCTGTGACCGGCTGATTCGCGAGCTGCTCCATGAGATGGCCGAAGGTCCACTTCCCGTTCGGGTTCCCCACATTTGTGCAGGGATTGAACGTCCGGTTCGGATCCCCGATCACACCCGGGTCGGTGACCACCAGCGAGGCGGCGGCATCGACGCTGGCGGGATCCACGAATGGGAAGAGGGGGACGAGGCGGTCGCGGTCGAATCGGGTGATCGGGATCTCGAACATTGAAATTTCCCGGCGCTGCGGACCGAGGTTCGCGCGGGAGGGGATGATCGGGATCGAGCGGAAGTCCGTCGTCAGGAGCGACTCCCGTTCGACGCCCCTTGCGCGCGCCACGAGCTGACGCCCCGCGAACACCGGAATCGGTTCGGCGGCTCTCGCCAGCGAACGTTGCAGGGGCTCGAGATCGCCCGCGTCGACATTGAGGAATCCCGAATGGATCCGGTCGCCGCGCTCCTGGTCAGGAGCAACGCCGTCATCGCGCAGCACGACGGTCTCCCGCTCGGTCCGGAAGCGGAGAACGGTGGGCGCGGGCGCGGCAGCCGCGAATTGCACCATCAGGATGGCATTCCCCTCGGGGGACCTCTCCGAGAGCATCTGCACCGCGGCACGCTCGGCCACGGGAGGCGCCCACGTGAGCTCGCGCGAACCGAACTTCTCGTCGGTTCCGCGAATGCTCTGACCGGTGGTTGGCTGATCGCCCGGCCCGATGACGGGTGGAGAGACGGGAGGTGCCGGGGCCACTCCCGTCGGCATACAGTAAGTGATCGGAATTCCCAGCAGAGCGACAACCAGAAGCACTCGAACGACTCGCATACATCCTCCCTTGTGACCGTCAGTACTGCGCCCCCTTGTCTGGTGAGTTCAGTCAAAGGAGTGTCACGGGAGGGGAAAACCACACCCCGGGAGGCGGGAAAATTTGGATATATATCCTTTTCCTCGCGAGGACTTCCAGAAGTGCCCGGTGTTCCGTTGGCACGCCGCGGGGAAGGGCTCAGGCGATATAGCAAACGTCGAGACTTGCATCTGCCGCAAATCAGGCCGGATGAACACCAAAAAAAGTTCTGAGCGAGGGGTGGGATTCTCTGCCGCTCAGGCACTCCTCCTCCCGTGACGACCGGGCACCGGACGTCGAACAGGAGAGAGCATGAACTTCATGGCAACCATCGTTCACATCGTCATTTCCGGACTCGTAGCAGTGCAGCAAGTAGAGGACCCGCAGACAAAACTCCTGACAGGCGCCTGGAGGCTCGCTGCGCCATCTACGACGAGTGCAGCAGGGTCCGCAGGCGGCATGCACGGCCATTCCGGAGGCATTCATCTGCCGGTCCTCATTCTGAAGTCGGACAGCGTCGATCCTCGGGCGGTAAAGCTACCCTCGTTCTCGCTGGTGAATGTCGCCTCGAATCAGAAAGGCAACGTCGCGAACGAGTTCGAGGCATGGATCCTGGCCGACTCCGAGGTGTCGTTCTCTCCGGCGGGGCGGCCGGTGGGACGCGTGACGATTCCGTCGAACCTCCTCAACATGAAGACGGACCTCTGCGTGACTCATGACTGCGCGGTGATCGATCCATCGCGCTCGGTGGGAAACGGATTGGTGTTCGACGTCCGGGTTCCACCAGCTGGCGCTGAGACGACGTGGCTCGACCCTGGCCTCAATCGCGTCGTGTTCCGGAGCAAAGTGGACAAGGAGCTGGGTGCCATTGCCGAGGAGGTCTGCCTGCAGTTCGAGATTCCGGGCGATACGCTCACGATGCACGTGAAGCGGCAGAACACGGAGTTCGACGTTCCTGTGAAGGCGCAGGACGGTCGTATCGACATCATGGCGGTCCATCGTCCGCTGCCTCAACCAAAGCCGGGTGACGTACTCGAGCACATCGACCATTTCTATGGATTGTCGAAGTCCGTCGCTCCGGAGGACCACGCGTACGTGATCAACCAGAAGGGTCCCCAGCTCCCCCGGATCCGGCGGCACAACCACCCGGAGATTCTGAGCACGCTCATCCCCAGCGGCTCCGACTGCCCTCCGGGCGGAGGATGGGAGCCGTA
>JBHEOL010000098.1:0-3011 GCA_046261635.1 Thermoanaerobaculia bacterium
GCAGATCCCGATCATCGCCCTGACCGCGAAAGCGATGAAGGGGGATCGCGAGAAGTGCGTGCATGCGGGCGCTTCCGACTACATCACCAAGCCGATCGACGAGAAGCAGCTGGTTTCCCTGCTGCGCGTATGGCTTTACAAGCACTGACCGGAGGAATCGAGCCGGCCGACAGGCCGCGATGAGACGAAATGGCAGAAGCGGAACGAGAGGAGAGAGACGATCTCGAGTCGATCGAGATCGGGCTGCTGACCGAAGGGGTCTACCGGAGGTACGGCTATGATTTCCGCGACTATTCGTACCCGTCGCTGAGGCGTCGTGTGCAGAAGCGGATGCAGGGCGAAGGTCTGCCGACGATCTCGGCCCTGCAGGAGAAGGTTCTCCACGACTCGGCCTGCATGGAGCGGATGCTCCTCGACCTTTCGATCAACGTCACGTCGATGTTCCGCGATCCGAGCTTCTACCAGGCGATCCGCACCCGGGTCCTCCCCCATCTACGCACCTACCCTTTCGCGCGCATCTGGCATGCGGGATGTTCCACCGGTGAAGAGGTGTACTCGATGGCGATCCTGCTGCAGGAGGAGGGACTTTACGAACGCTGCCGGATCTATGCGACGGACATCAACGAATCGGTTCTCGAGCGGGCCCGGCAGGGGATCTTCCCGCTCTCGTCGATGCAGACCTACACGAGCAACTACCTCAAGGCCGGTGGCAGAAACGACTTTTCGGACTATTACACGGCGAATTACGACAACGCGATCTTCAGCCAGAAGCTGCGCCAAAACATGATCTTCGCGCAGCACAACCTGGTCACCGACGGATCGTTCAACCACTTTCAGATGATCATCTGCCGAAACGTGCTGATCTACTTCAACCGCGAGCTCCAGGAACGGGTGCTCAATCTGTTCTCCGATTCGCTGGAGCGTCTTGGAGTCCTGGGGCTCGGGCGGAAGGAAACCCTCAAGTACAGCTCGGTCGCCGATCGCTACGAGACCCTCGACGAAGAGGAACGCCTTTACCGGAGGACGACGTGAGGACCCGGCGCTACGAGCCCACGCCCGCGACGATTCGTCCCGGTCTCATCGTCATCGGCTGCTCGCTCGGCGGGCTCGGGGCCCTCGGTCAGATCCTCTCCGCTCTCCCCTCGAATTTCGACGTCCCCATCGCGATCGCGCAGCATCGACACCATGACTCGCACGGAACGCTCGCGACGGTTCTTCAGCGGACGAGCCTTCTGGAGATCCGGGACGCCGAGGACGGGGAGCCGATCCGCGCAGGCGTGATCCGGCTCGCCCCGGCGGATTACCATCTGCTCGTCGACCGGCACACATTTCATCTTTCAACGGAGAAAGCGGTCCAGTACTCACGCCCCTCGGTCGACGTGCTGTTCGAGTCGGCCGCCGCCTCATGGCGGGCGGAAGTGATCGGAGTCATTCTCACGGGCGCGAATCGCGACGGCGCTGAAGGGGCCGCGGCCATCCGGCGCCACGGCGGCCTCATGGTGGTTCAGGACCCGGCCACGGCCGAAGCCGAATCGATGCCCCGCGGAGCACTCGAGGTGGCGGGGGCCGACGCCATTCTCCCCCTCGCCGAAATCGGGCCGTGGCTGGTCCGGGCCTGCGCCAGGGAGCGCGCCCATGTCTGAGCGCGTCAACATCCTCCTGGTCGACGACCAGCCCAACAACCTCATCGCCCTCGAAGCGATGCTGAGCGATCTCGAGGTAACCTCCGTGCGCGCCGAGTCGGGCACTCAGGCCCTCAAGAGACTTCTCGACCAGGACTTCGCCGTCATCCTCCTCGACGTCCAGATGCCGGGCCTCGACGGCTTCGAGACCGCCAATCTGATCCGGAAGCGCGAGAAGTCACGCCACACCCCGATCATCTTCGTCACGGCCCTCTCGAGGAACGAGAGCAACGTCTTCCAGGGCTACTCGGTCGGCGCGGTCGACTATCTGTTCAAGCCGATCGTTCCCGAGATACTCCGCTCGAAGGTCCAGGTGTTCGTCGAGCTGTTCCGGAAGACGCGAGAACTGAAGCGCCAGACCGCGCAACTCGAGCGGTTGAGCCGTCAGAACGAGCTGATCCTGAACTCGGCCGCGGACGGCGTCATCGGCGTCGACCTCCACGGGCGCGCGACGGCGATCAATCCCGCGGCGGCCCGCATGATCGGCGACAGCATAGCCAGCATTCGCTCGAGCCCCGTCCACCAGATCCTTCACCCCCGCGGAGCGTGCGACCCCACCACCTGCCCGCTGGCGGAGATGCTCAATGGCGATCCCATCGAAATGACCAGGGAAGACGAGTTCATTCGGAAAGACGGCCATCCCTACCCCGTCGAGTACAGCATCACCGCCATGCGCGCGAACGAGGCGCTGGTCGGCTCGGTGCTGACTTTCCGCGACGTCACTGAGCGGAAAGCCGCGGCGATGGCGGCGGAGAACGAGCGGCTCTACCGCGAGGCTCAGGCCGCGAATCAGGCGAAAGACGACTTTCTCGCGACACTCTCCCACGAGCTCCGGACCCCGATGACCGCCATCCTCGGCTGGAACGAGATTCTCGACATGAGCGATCTCGACGACGAGACCAGGGACGAGGCCATCCATGCCATCCGGAACAGCGCCCGCGCCCAGGCCCAGCTGATCGACGACATGCTCGACGTGTCGCGCATCATCATGGGGAAATTCGACATCGACCTCAGACCGGAGTCGCTTCCCGATATCGTCGACGCCGCGATCAACACCATTCACCATCAGGCCGAGGCGAAGGGCGTGAAACTCTCCTCGAGCATCGATTATCGCGACGCGACCGTCCTGGCCGACCAGACCCGGCTCCGCCAGGTCCTTTGGAATCTGTTGAGCAACGCCGTGAAGTTCACCGAGGCGGGAGGAGAAGCCAGGATCTCCCTCGACTGGTCCGATCGTCACGCGAGAATCACCGTCGCCGACACGGGCATGGGCATCGAGCCCGACATGCTCCCTCGCGTGTTCGACCGGCTCGTCCAGACCAATGACGG
>JBHEOL010000117.1:0-8586 GCA_046261635.1 Thermoanaerobaculia bacterium
ATGAGTATTCGAAGAAGATCGCGGCAGGAGACGAGAAGGCAACCCGTCCCGGCCGCGATCTCGAGCTCGACACACTGGTGGGAGTGCTCGAGGGTGAGATCCTCATTCAGAATCACTGCTACCGGGCCGACGAGATGATGACGATGATCGACATCTCGAAGGAGTTCGGTTTCGAAGTCACGGCGTTTCATCACGCGACCGAGGCCTACAAGATCGCCGAGATTCTCGCGGCGAACGACATTTGCGCCGACATCTGGGCGGACTGGTGGGGCTTCAAGATGGAAGCGCTCGATGGCATCCGCGAGAACGCCGCGCTCGTGCACGAAGCGGGCGGCTGCGTGGTGATCCATTCCGATTCGGCCGACGGGATCCAGCGATTGAACCAGGAAGCGGCGAAGTCGATGGCGGCGGGAAATCGGATGGGCATCAGGCTGACCGAGGAGGACGTGATCCGGTGGATCACGATCAACCCGGCGAAGTCGATGGGCATCATGGAGCAGACCGGTTCTCTCGAGCCGGGGAAGATGGCCGATGTGGTTCTCTGGAGCGGCAACCCCTTCAGCGTCTATTCGAGGGCGGAGAAGGTCTGGATCGACGGGGTGCTCCGCTTCGACCGTTCGGATCCTTCCCGCCAACCTCGAACCGATTTTTCGCTCGGCCTGGATGAGGTGACTCGATGAGGCGTTTTGCTCTTCTTCTCCTGTTCGTGACTCTTCCCGCCGGTGCGGAAGTCGTGGCCATTACGGGCGCGACCGTGCACACGATGGGAACCCAGGGCACAGTCACCGATGCCACTGTCGTGATTCGCGACGGAAAGATCGAGACGGTCGCGCGGGGCGCGGTCGTCCCCGAGGGCGCGCGCCGAATCGATGGGCGTGGAAAAATCGTGACGCCCGGCCTGTTCGACTCACTCACCCGGATCGGGCTGGTCGAAGTCTCTTCGGTCACGGGGACGCGGGACGACGCGGCGGGGGAGGATCGGATCACCGCCGCGTTCGACGTCCGATACGGGATCAATCCCGATTCGATGCTCATTCCCGTGAACCGCATCGACGGGCTCACCCGCGCAGTCGTGGCGCCTGGCGCCGGAACGAGCCTGATCGGCGGACAGGGAGCCGTAATCCACCTCGGCGGATCCGAGGGGATGATCGTGAAGGGGCCTGCGGCGATGTTCGCCTCTCTCGGAGAGCAGGGAGCGTCGCGGGCCGGCGGAACACGCGGCGCCGCGATGCTGCGACTGCGCGAAGCGCTCGAGGATGCGCGCGATTTCTCGCGCAACTACGAGCGCTACGAGCAGGGAAATCGCCGGGAGTACGCACTCTCGAGGCTCGATCTCCAGGCGCTCGGACCAGTCCTCAGAGGACAGCTTCCGCTCGTGATTCACGCGAACCGTGCGAGCGACCTGCTCGGAGCGCTCGAGCTGGCGCGCGAATTCAATCTGCGGGTGATGCTCGCCGGAGCGACCGAGGGTTGGAAGGTGGCGCGCGAGATCTCTTCGGCCGGCGTCCCCGTTCTGATCAACCCGCTCGAGAATCTCCCATCGAACTTCGAGAACCTCGGCGCGACGCTGGAGAATGCGGCGAGACTGCACGCGGCGGGGGTGACGGTGGTCTTCGCGACAGGGGATTCCCACAATGCGCGGAACATCCGTCAGGCCGCGGGCAACGCCGTGGCGTACGGCATGCCGTGGCAGGCCGCTCTTGCCGCGATGACCTCCGTGCCCGCGCGGGTGTGGGGCATCCAGCAGCAATACGGGACGCTCGAGCCGGGACGGGACGCCGACGTCGTGATCTGGGATGGCGATCCTCTGGAGCTCTCCTCCTACCCCGCGGCGGTCTTCATCCGAGGAGTCGAGATGCCGATGACGAGCCGCCAGACCGAGCTGCGCGACCGGTATGCGAATCCGGCGGAAACCTACGGGCCGTAGCGGACGGGTGGTGGAAATGTCGGGCATGAGGGCGAGGCGCCCAGCTCGGAGCAAGGGGGAGGTTCAGGACGGCGGCACGATGCAGAGGAAAAGATCTGTTCTCACATGTGGCCGCCCTGTTGTGCTCCGCGCGCACCCAGGAATCGACCGTTACCGAGTGATGCCGGGGCGGTCCCTGGATCAGGGTGTCAGCTTCTTCAGTCCCTCGCGTGCTCCCTCCATCCCCGGGTCGATTTCGAGGGCGGTCTCGTATGCGCGGCGTGCCTCGGCCGGCATCCCCTTGCCGGCGTACACCGCGCCGATCGCCACATGCGTCTCGGCGTCGCGGGGGTGAACGACCGCCGCATTCTGAAGCAGCCCGAGCGCTGCATCGGTCATCCCCGTTCCGTGAACGAAGCGCGCGATCGAGCGGAGGTTCGCCGCGCGGGCGTAGCCGCGGGAATTGAGGGACGCCGACTTCGTCAGCATCGCCAGCCCCTCATTCCGGTCGCCGCTCAGCGAGAGGAGAACTCCGTTGACTCCGGTGCTCTCGGAATCCTCGGGATGGAGCTCGGCGGCGAGATGGGCGAATCGTGCCGCACGCTCGGAGTCACCCCGCTGGAAGCTGCTCTCGACGGCGACGACCAGGTCACCGCTGAAGTTCGGAAGGACCCGGGGCGCTCGCTTTCCTTCGACCGAGGCGGCGAACCGCTCCGCCCCGGGCGCTCCGTCGACGACCATCTCCGCGACCTCGGGGGTCCAGACCTGCTCCCATGCATCGGAGAGCGCGAGGACCCGCCGCTCGAAATCCCGGGGAAGCCGGTACGACCGTGGGATCGAAGCGTCGCGGCGATAGAGGGCGACATAGTCCTCGAGGAAGGCGAGTCCTCCGAGGCGGTGGTAGCGCGATTGGTCACGCGATGCGAGGCGTGCGGCGATCCAGCTTCCGGCTTTCAACAGAGGCTGGCTGGAAGCGGGGTGGAGCGCATCTCCGATCGCCGTGAAGGCGTCCTCGCGATTCTCCGCGACCATCGCGGCCAGCCGGCGGAGCTCCGCGAATGCGACGCGAAGCTCGCCGGGATCGGTCGTCGCCTCGCGTCCGTACTTCTCGTAATGAAGCCGCCCGGCGTCGAAGATCTGCCGGGCGAGGTGAAGGGCGAGCCGGTCGCGCGGGTCGGAGGCATACGTCGCCGGATCCCAGGCTTCGCCGGTGAGGTGCCAGAAGAGACGATCGCGGTACTTCGAGAGCTGGGCGTTTTCGAAGTTCGACGCGAGTGCGATGGCCAGGTTCTCGCGGGGGAAGAGGAGAAGGAGGGTACGCGTCTCCTGCTGGGCGCCGCCATGGTTGACGAGGAATCGACCGTTCATCGACTCGACCCCCCAGCCGAGCCCGTAGAAAGTCCATCGCCCCGCATTCGTGGTCTGCGGCGTCCACATCGCATCGAGCGACTCCGGCTCGAGCAGCCTGCCCTCGTCGATCGCGGCGGCGAATCGGACCATGTCGATGACGGTCGCGCGGGTGCCGCCTCCCGCGAAGCGACTGCTGATGTCGACGTAATCCGACTTCCGGAGCTTGCCGTCCTGGAGCGTGTAACCATCGACCCGGTGCGGGATGATTGCGCGCGGGTCGTCCATCCGGGTGTCGGTCATTCCGGCGGGATCCCAGACGAGCTCGCGCATCAGCTCCGCGTACGGCTTGCCCGCGGCGGCCTCCAGCACGGCGCCCGCGAGGTTGTAACCGTAGCTCGAATACGCGTGCTTCTCCCCGGGCGCAGCAATCAGTTCGAAGTCTTCGAAGATCGCGATCGCTTCGCGCGTGGTCTTCGGATCGCGAATGCGCCCTTCCACCAGATAGTTCCTGTAGTGGCTGATTCCGCCGAGATGGCCGAGGAGCTGACGAACGGTGATCGGCGCGCCTTTGTCGGGAAACCAGGGGAGGTAGCTGCGGATCGGCGCGTCGAGATCGAGCAGCCCCTTCTCGGCGAGGCGGAGCGCCGCGACCGCCGTCATCGGCTTCGTCACGGAAGCCATCCGGTACGAAGACTTCTCGCTCGCCGGCACTCCGTTCTCGACATCGGCGAGGCCGAACCCTCTCCCCCAGAGGCGGCCGTCATCGAGGACGGCGACCGAGAGAGCCGGCATCTGATCCTTCCGAATCTCCTCGGCGGCCCAGATCGAGAACTTTTCGAGCTCTGCATCGACCTGCGCGGTCGCGGGAGCGGAAAGCGCAACGGCGAAAGCGAGAACGAAAGCAGAAATCCTGACGGCGAGCCTCAGACGCATCGGCGTTCCTCCGGTTGAATTCGATTCCCGAGTCTACGCGATATGGGGGAGGATGTTGCGGCCCACGAGACTCGATCTCGTTCTCGCGGGCCGGGCTCTGGTTATACGACCCCTCGACCCTCCGTCCCGCTCATGCGAATCGATCAGTCGCGCTGCGCGCGTCAGCGCAACTGGTCGCTCAGGAACCGCAGGTACGCTTCCGAAGCATCGATCCGGTTCTGTTTTTTCTGGAAGCCGTGGCCTTCGTCACTGAACAGGAGGTATTCGACCGGCACACCGTTCGCCCGCACCGCGGCGACGATCTCGTCGCTCTCCGCCTGCAGCACGCGAGGGTCGTTGGCGCCCTGTACGACGAGCATCGGGCGACGGATATTCGTAGCGTGGAACAAAGGGGAGATCGCCTTGTGGCGCTCGGCGTCGACAGCCGGGTCACCCATTTCGTCGAACAGGGCGATCCTCTGCGCACCCCACCAGGCGGGAATCGACGCCAGTGTGCGCTCCCAGTTGGTGACTCCGAAGATGTTGATGCCCGCGTCGAACACGTCCGGGTGGAACGCGAGGGCCGCCGCGGTGATGTAGCCTCCATAGGAGCCGCCCATCACGGCAATCCTGTCGGAGACCCAATCTTTCGATGCGAGCCAGTCGCGTGAAGCGGTGACGTCCCTCAGGTCTGCATCGCCGTGTCTGCGGTCGTCGAGGTGATCGAAGGTCTTGCCATAGCCTGACGAGCCGCGATTGTTGATCGCGTACACCGCGTAGCCGTTGTTGACCAGGTGCTGGACCATCGCCGAATAGCCGCGCCGGCTCTGCCCGCCCGGGCCGCCATGGACGAGCACCACACCCGGCACCGGATTCGCCGCACTCGCTTCCCGCGGGCGGTAGAGGATCCCCGGGATCTCGAGGCCGTCGTAGCTGGGGAAGCGGGCGACGGTTGCCTCCACCAGTTGATCTTCGTCGATCGCCGGATTCAACGCCGTCGTCAGTCGGCGCGCCCGTCCGCTGGCGAGGTCGGCGACGAAGATGTCGCTCGGCGAGGTGTCCGAGGAAACGGTGAAGGCGATCATCGACTCATCGCGACTGAAACGAACGGTGCCCAGATTCCCCTCGGGAACGCCATGAAGGGTCAGTGGACGCCCCGTGGTCGTGTCGGCAATCGTGAGCGCGGTCGAGCCGTCCTCGTTCAGTGCATGAACCCGGTATCGCCCGGTTGGCGAATGGGCGACGAACATCACATCCCAGTCGGCCCTGATGAGCGGGCGCTTTTCTCCCGTTGCAATGGCGTAGGCGCGCGCTTCGGAAAACTCGCTCGTCTCATTCGTCCCATAGATCAGGGACCGTCCGTCCGGCGTGAAGCCATGGACGTCATACGCGACATCTCCCTCATGCTTCGTGATCAGCTGCGGCTCACTCGTGTCATCGCCCGTCCGAGCGAGGTAGATGTCGCTGTTGGCACTGCTGTGGGCCTTGATCAGGGCGAGGTGGCGTCCATCCGCGGACACGTCACCGATGACGAAGCCTTCATTCCGGAAGATCATCCGGCGCTGATAATCATCCGTGTCATAGGCGTAGACGTCGAACATCTGAGGGTCGCGCTCGTTGGTGGAAACGAAGAGGCTCTGCCCGTCCGCGCTCCAGCCGAGAAAACCGGCCTTCAGTCGTTCGCCGGGGGTGAGATCGCGCACGGAACCGTCAGCCTCACGGACATATAGATGATGGAGCTCGTTCCCCCCCTGATCCGCGGTGGACAGCACGCGGTCGTCCGAGGGGAAAAAACTGGCCCCGAATGTGGCGTTGTCAGTCGAGCTCGTCACCGGCTTTGGAGCCCCGCCCGCCACCGGCAGCAGGTAGGCGTTGAACACCCCGGTCGCGTCGGTTGAGATGAGGAGGTGATCTCCGTCGTTCGAGAACGCGATGCCGTCGGGGGCTGCCACGGTGTAGCTGGTCGTCTCGAAGAACTGCCGTGCGGTATAGCGCGGCGGCTGCTCGGCTGCGGCCGGCGCAGCGGCATCGGGCGACGCCTGGTGCATGGCGCAGGCGCCCAGCAGCAGGCCCGTGGATGTGAGCAGAATTCCGACTACCTGACGCATGATGGTTCTCTCTCCCGAACTGTTGAAGTCGGCGCCACGCTAACACATCATCCCTGCGGTCGCGGGCGGGCGGCTACTTACCTTTCGCTCGCGATGTCCCGGGTCGTCCGAGAGAGCGGGAGCGTGACGATGAAGGTCGCTCCGAGGCCGAGGCCCGGGCTTTCGACGCGCACCGTCCCGCCGTGCAGGGTCACGATCTCGGAGACGATCGAGAGACCGATGCCGAGGCCCGGCTGGTGATTGGATGTTCCCTCGGCCTGGCGGTACAGCTCGAAGACGTGCGGCGCGAACTCCGCGCTGATGCCGGCGCCGGTATCCCGGACCAGTAGCCGGGCGTCGTCGCCGATGCGCTCGAGCACCATGTCGATCTCGCCTCCGGGCGGGGTGAATTTGATGGCGTTGCTCAGCAGGTTCCACACGACCTGGAGCATCCGCACCGGATCGCCGTGCGTCGGTGCGGGGTCGAGCTTGAGGTCCAGGCGGACGTGAATCCCCGCGCCCTGAGCATTCAGGGCGGTCATTTCGAGAGCGGACCGGAGGATGTCGGCCAGGTCGATATCGGTGGTCTCGATTTTCAGTTTCTGCTGACGGATCCGTGTGACGTCGAGCAGGTCTTCGGTGAAGAGCCGCAGGAGGCCGGCACTCTCCCCGACGCGATGGAGGGCTTCCTGCTGCATGTCCGGGCTGCTGGCGGCCAGTTGCACCCATCCGATGATCGATGTCAGGGGCGTGCGCAGTTCGTGCGCGACCGTTCCGAGGAACGCGTCCTTGTAGCGGTTCGCGCTCTCGGCTTCGCGGAAGAGCATGGCCGTATCGATCGCCACGGCCGCGCGCTGCGACAACTCCTCGGCGAGGTGAAGGTCGAGCTTGTCGTACTGGCGGCGCGATGACGAGAACGTCGTCGTGCCGAGGACCTTGTCGCGCACGATCAGAGGGACGCTGATGAGCGAGCGCACGCCGAGGGCGCCGATGAGCTGGATGATCTTCCCTTCCGGCTGGACGCCGCTCGTTTGCGAGGTGGCGATGTCGGTGAGCAGAACCGATTTGCGCAGGGCCAGGGCCTGAGGCGCGCCCGGCCCGCGCTCGGAGGCGCGGAACACGACCTCCTGGAATTGCTGTGCAAGGTCGCGCAGCACGGGATTGTGATGGGAGACGGTGAGGTGGCGGATCGAGCCGTCCTCGTTGAGAAGGTCGACGGAGCACCAGTCGGCGAATGCCGTCGTCGAGAGACGCGTGAGCGATTCGAGGGTCTTCTCGTAATCGAGCGACGACGCGAGCAGCGCGCTGGCCTCGGAGAGCATGGTGGCGGAGCGCGCTGCCTCCTCCGCGACGAGAACGCTTCGCTTCAACATGTTGATGTCGAGCACGGCCACGATCGCGCCGTCGATCTTCCCCTCGCCGGTGCGATACGCCCGAATGCGCAGGAGCCGCCAGTCTCCGGAGGCATCCTGCACCTCGACGTCCGCCGGGGTGGCCGTCTCGAAGACCGCACCAGCGAGCTTTCCGAGCTGGGAAACGTCGATGGCGGATCTCGCCCTGCTGATTGGACTCCCGATCGCATCCGCAGCGAGATTGAAAAGCGATCCGGCGGTGGGGTTGAATCGGCGCACGCTCAGATCGAGGCCGACGAAAAGGATCGGGATCTCCACGGCGCCGAGCAGGTTCTCGATGTCGTCGTTGATCTTCGCCAGCGAGGTGTTCCGCCGAAGGAGCTCGTCGTTGAGGGTGCTCAGTTCCTCGTTCGCGGACTGAAGCTCCTCCTTGGCCGTCTCCAGCTCTTCGTTCGTGCTGCGGAGCTCCTCATCGCTCGATTGCGCTTCCTCCGCCGCTGCGGAAGCCTCGTCCGCGAGCTGCTCGCGGTCGTCGATGGCTGCAGTCAGCGCTTGCCGCAAGCTGTCGACCTCGGTCCGCTTCCCGGCCGTTCGCGCCTTCTTCGCCACCGGTGCGGAGCTGCTGCGGAACACGATCCAGCAGAGGTCGAGGCCGGGCGCGGCGATGCCGCACGGAATGACCTCGAATGCGATGCAGCGACGAACCTCGTCCTCGGTCACCAGGATGTCGCTCTTCGCAATCGGTACCTGTTCCCGGAAGGCGCGACGGACCGCGGGACGCAGGACCGCCAGGACCTCGTGATGCCGGACCAGGCCGAAGAGATCGAGGGAAGCGGCTCCCGGCTCGAGGGCCAGGAACGGCGCCACGTCGCCGCGAATGCGCGTGATCTCCAGCCGTTCGTTGACGAGAACGCCGCACGGAGCGAGATGCGCCGCGAGAAAGGCATCACTGTCGTCCCCGCGCGCGGCGAGGCGAGCG
>JBHEOL010000141.1:0-4949 GCA_046261635.1 Thermoanaerobaculia bacterium
TGTCGCTGTCGCGCCACCAGTAGCCCTGGAAAGTCTCGCCCTCGGGGGAGAACACGAACACCGCCGGCCCCCGCTTCGATCCGTCGTTCTCGCTCCACGTGATCTTCGCGAGCCGCCCCTCGATCGTCCCTTCGAAGAGGCCCTTGCTCTTTCCGTAGCAGCCGGAGATCGCCGTCCCCTGCTGGCGAAGGTGGAACTCGCTGTAGCTGGTGGAGAACGTGCCCGTGATCGGGGTCTCCGCTGCCGCCGAGGCGTCCGGCTTGAGGCCATAGCCACGAAAGCCGCTGAGCTCGGAGTACTTCACATCGCCGTGATTGCCGGCCACGGTCAGGCGCACCCAGCGTCCCGTCACCTTCCTGGCGACCGCGAAGCGCTGGCCCGCCGATCCTTCCACGAGGCTCGCCTGCAACACCGTCTCGAAGCCGGCATCCCGCGATCCGGCCGACACCTCGACCGTGATGTTTTTCGCCCCTCGGCCCTTTCCGTCGACGGTGCAATCGAATTCGAAGGCGCCGATCGTCGCAGGCTCGAGCATCTCGAAGACGAAGACGTTGTTCCCGGGATTGCCAGCGGCGGAGCACCACGCGGACCGGGGCGAGTCATCGAGCATGTTGACCGGTCTCCAGTTGCCATAACTCGCAGGCTCCACGACCGGAAGCGTTCCCTCGCCGAGCGCCAGCAGGTTCGTCTCCTGCGCCAGCGCCCCTCCAGCGAGCAAGATGATTCCCATGCATAGCGCAATGGCCGCACCTTTGAACCGCATCGCTCACCTCCAGGGAACAGCGACGAGTCGTTCACGTCCGGCTCCACGACGTGTGAAACGCGGAGCGCTTCGATTCGATCCCATGTTCCCTGGCGATTCTGGCGCGAGCGTCAGGGAAAGTACAGAGCGCAGACGTTGGTGTCACGGTCCGAAAAAGCCAGCTTCTTTGGGGGGCAGTTGGGGTCAGGCCTTCCTTTTCTTCCTTCTTATGTGAATTCGATCCGCGTCTGCATCAGCGACGCGCGGCCTCATGCGAATAAGTCGGAAAAAAGAATGCCTGACCCCAAAGTGACCAAGTGAAAAAGAAAGACCCGCAAAGGCGCTCACGATCGATACGCGCGACCCCTGTGCAATGCGGCCGTCATGAAGACGATCCGCTCTCGGTCATCGATCTCGTAGAAGAACCGCCAGGATCCGATCCTGTACCGCCAGGTCTCGGGGTCGTAGTTCTTCAGCTTCTTGATGTGAGGACCGAATCGCGGATGGATCCGGAGCTGCGGGTAGACGATTGCGCCGAGCTTTTGGGCGATTCCCGGCTGGCCTGCACGCGCGATGGCGCGAAGGTCCTTCTGAAACTGGTCCGTCTCGAAAATCCGGAACTCAGCCAACGAACCGGCCTTGGCGGCGGCTTGCGTCCTTCGATCCCTTCCGGAGCCGGGCGAGAAGCTCCTCGTTCTCGAGGATCTCCGCCATTTCCGCGTCGTCGGCGAACTGCTCTTCGCGGAGCCTCGCGAGGGCCGCCGTCTCGATCAGGTTCGACAGAGGCCGCCGCTGCGCATTGGCGGCCGCGCGGAACTCCTCGTACGTTTCATCATTGAGCCGCAACGTCACGACTTTCGCCATGGATCTCTCCCACGTATCCCGTGAATGCGAACGTATTCTATCGTATTCCAGCGGGAACGGTTGGGGCCAAACGGTTGGGGTCAGAATGGTTCGGGCACCTGTGGGCTTGGTTGGTTTTCCGAACCTGGCCCCAACCCATTGAGCAGAGCGCCTTCATCGCCAAATCGTATCCAGAACCGGCACCTTGAAGTAGTAGTTGCCGAGGTTGAGGGCGGCGGTCTCACCATGATTGTTCCAGGTGAGGCGGCGGAGTTTGATCAGCGCGACTTTGTCGTAGCCGCGCAAGTTCAGCTCGATGTAAACGGGCGTGCCGGGGATTCTGCGGACGACGTCGGCTGAGCGGCCGGAGAGGCCGCGAATGGCGGCGTCGATGATCGCGCGGAACTGCGGGTTGGCGGGAACGTCGCGGCCGATCCAGACGTCGATCCATTCCGTCTTGTTGTATTGCAGACGGTAGCGCATGGCCACGAGTGAGCCGACTTTGCCGACCGTCGGACCGACGATGCGCGGGACATCTTCGAGCTCGTCGGTACCGGCCGCGATCATCGTCGTCATCTCCGTAAACGCGACGTCGGTGTACATGCGCACCGCGGGTTTGAGGACCGTCAGGGTTCGCACGCCGTTGCGGCTGAACGCGTTCAGCAGCGAGCTGTCGGCGCGGACGCCGGCGGGGTAGACATGAATCTTGATGTTGCCAAAGCGGCCGAACGTCGGAAAGACGGCGCCGAGGTTCGCGTCGAGCTCGAGATGGTACTTGCGCGGCGCGGCGTGCGCCGGCAGCCAGAAAAGAAAGAGAGCGGCCGCAAGCGCGCCGACGCGCCGGAACTCTCTACGCCAGTCGCTGATATCCACCTCGGACACTGTAGCGGATTCCAGCGCGACAACACGCACCTCGCTCAGCAACCGTCCGGCTAACGGGACGGTTGGGGCCAGGTCGGGAAAACCAAGCTCTCGATTGAGGAGAGAGGGTCACATCTTCGATGTTCGATTCTGAAGTCGTCTCGGTGAGTGCAGTAACAAATAACGATAGTGTGGCGACCGACGGGGAAATCAGCGACCACGATGTCATTTCCTGCGAGCGCGTGAGCCACACAGGGTTGGACGCCCGTCCTCGCGACTGGCGAGCCACGATTCGTGCCCATTCCAATTGGACACGCGCTCGCTTTACCGCTCCGTTTCTGGGACGCCATGTGCGTCAGGGGCTCGGCCGATCGCCCCGCAATCGGCCGGTGCCTTGATCCTGGTGGGTGACTGGTGCGGATCCTCGATCCGACGCCGCCCGAGCGAGACACCGGGACGCCGAGTCATCACGCGAGCGACTTAATTCACCCACTGATGCAGCGGCTCGACGCCGCAAGGGATTTGCCCGCCCATATTGACAACGCCTGCTAATGGGTGACCCCAGTTTCCCCAGTTTCCCACCCTAGTTCCCGGGGTGAAGGCTCCGCGCGAAGAACTGTGGGATCGCTTCATCCGACGGAAGGGCCCGCCGATCCAGTGGCAAGCTGAACCTGAGGAGCTTGACGATCACCGCCGACTAGGTGCTATCTTGCGATATCCCATTTCTGGTCGGAGGCTTCTTATGCGCGTTCTTCATTTCGTGGGCGCAGTCGTGTCCCTCGTCTTTGCTTTCGACGTCGCGGCGCAAAGCACACCCGCTGGAGAACGACGGCGCCTCGTCCATCGGCCCGAGATCAAGTCCACGACGCAACTCCTCGCAGAAGCGGTAGCGCGCGGGGAAATCACGTCGGAGACGGCTCTGGTTTACCGCGTGTTTGCCGACTTCGACGATCCGCGTCTGCCGGAAAAGTATCGTGGGACCGAGCGCGAATCTTTCGACAGTCTCGTACTTGCGGAAGCGGCGTTGTCGTACGAGTCGCTCAGCGAATCCGCCAGGACGACGCTCGCGCCGTTCCTGATTCCACCGTTCCAGAGGGGGAGCTGGGCGGACGAAAGCGGGAGCAAAAGCAGCGCGAAGGTGCAGCCGAATATCGACCCGCTCCAGTTTTGCGGTCCCGTCAACACGAGCGAATGGTCCTCCGTGCTCGCGGAATCGGAGCGGCTGCGGATCTGGTGGAAGAACAGCAACCCGGGTGATGCGGTCGTGGCAAAAAAGCTCGCCGACACCGGCGACACGGCCCTTGCGCGCTTCGAAATGCTCCTGGGCCGCGATCCCCTTCCGGACCTGGGCTTCATTCAGCCCTGCCGCGGCGGCGACGATGCGATCGACGTCGCGCTGGTGGACGTGACGAGCCAGGCGGTCCCGTTCTTCCCTGCGACCAAGGACGTGCCGACGTTCGTGCTGCTCGAGAGGAGTGCTCCCGACGGTCCGGAGGTGACGCTCGCGCACGAGCTGTTTCACGTCATGCAGTTCACGTATCCCGTCAACGCCTTCTCGGTACTCCGCTCATACAAATGGATGATGGAGGCGACCGCGCAGTGGGCGCAGGATTATTACGTCGCGTACGGAAACGGCGGGAAAGAGCATCGCGCCGCGCCTCTGTACCTCGCGCGGACCGACGAGTCGCTCACCACGGAAGACGACGAGCACGAGTACGGCGCCTACCTCTTCTTCCAGTACCTCAGCCGCAGTTACGAAAACAGCATCATCAAGCAGATCTGGCATGCCACCATCGCCCATGATGCGGTGAGCGCGGTCGACACCGCCATTCCCGGCGGTTTCAAAGAGCGGTGGCCTGAGTTCGCTCGCGCCGCGTGGAATCGCGACCCCACCGCGAAGTTCCGGGAGTGGGACCTGTTGTCGGACGGCGCCAGTGCCGCGGGCGGCACGTTGCCCCGAGCTGGAAGCCCCGACACACACGCGGAGCTCAACGTCGAGCTCCCCAGTCTGTCGACGGCATACAAGCACTTCGTCTTCAGCCCCGACGCCCGATCGGCCACGTTTCTGAACGGAGTCACCTTCAAGCTGACGAAGAAAGCTCAGCCTGAAGGAGAGTACTCGCTCGACGATTTCGGCACGATCTACGTTCTCGAAGACGCCACGGAGGCGACCAGGAAGGGAGCTGCCGTGTGGGCTCTGATCAAACGCGGCGGTGCGTGGCAGGACCCGGAAGACTGGTCCGGTCACCGCAGAGTCGACCTCTGTCTCCAGAGCGGGAGTGCGAAAATCGAAGAAGTCGTACTCATCATCAGCAACTCCGATACCGCGGCGGAGAGAGTACTCCGCCCCGAAGCGTTGGACCCGGTGTTCGTCGTATCGAACGTCGCCTGCAGCGGCTGGGAGGGGACGGCTACCTTCGACGGCCGGTGGGATAGCGTTCGCCGGCTCTCGGCCAAGTGGGAGGTTAAAGCGACTCTGATCGAAAAGGGGTACCTGCCCAAT
>JBHEOL010000151.1:0-15159 GCA_046261635.1 Thermoanaerobaculia bacterium
CATCCAGCACGTCTATCAGAAGTACGGCGTCCACGGCTCGGCGATGACGGCGAACGTCATCACCTACCGCGAGCGGTCGGCCGCGCGGGAGGCGGGAAAGGCGCTCGGGTTCTCCGCCGAGCAGATCGACCGCTTCGCGAAGCAGATCGGGCGATGGACGTTCGGCGAGATCCGCGACAAGGTCGACGCGCTCCCCACCGAGATCGCCGCCGCGGGGCTCTCGTGGGAAGACAAGCGCGTCCAGCTCCTCGTGAAGACGTGGACGCGCCTCATCAACCTCCCTCGTCACCTCGGGCAGCACTCGGGGGGAATGGTCATGGCGCGCGGGCGGCTCGACGAGGTCGTGCCGCTCGAGCCGGCGGCGATGCCGGGGCGCGTCGTCATTCAGTGGGACAAGGACGACTGCGCGGACCTCGGGATCATCAAGGTCGACCTCCTCGGACTCGGCATGCTCGCAGCGATGAAGGAAGCGCTCCCGCTCATCCGCGACAACGAGAACGTCGAGGTGGATCTCGCGCACCTGCCGCAGAACGACCCGGTCGTTTACAAGATGCTGAACGAGGCGGACACGGTCGGCGTCTTCCAGGTCGAGAGCCGCGCGCAGATGGCGAGCCTTCCGCGAAACGCGCCGAAGACCTTCTACGACATCGTCGTCCAGGTCGCGATCATCCGCCCCGGGCCGATCGTCGGCGGGATGATCCGGCCGTTCTTCGAGCGGCGGCAGGGAAAGCGGCCGGTCGAGTACCCGCATCCTTCGCTCGAGCCGATCCTCCGGCGGACGCTCGGCGTCCCCTTGTTTCAGGAGCAGCTTCTCCGGATCGCGATGGTCGCGGCGGGGTTCACGGGGGGAGAAGCCGAGGAGCTGAGACGGGCGATGGGATTCAAGCGCTCGGTCGACAGGATGACGACGATCGAGACGCGGCTGCGCGACGGGATGAAGAAGAACGGGATCGAGGGGAAGGCGCAGGACGACATCGTCCGCTCGATCACCTCGTTCGCGCTCTACGGCTTCCCGGAGTCGCACGCGGCGAGCTTCGCGCTGATCGCGTACGCGAGCGCCTACCTCAAGGCGCGCCACCCAGCGGCGTTCTACGTCGCGCTGCTCAATGCGTGGCCAATGGGGTTCTATCATCCCGGGACGCTCGTGAAGGACGCGCAGCGGCACGGGGTGAAGGTCTTCCCGATCGACGTCCAGAAGTCAGGGTGGATGAACCGGTGGGAGAAAGGCGGCGTGCGCCTCGGGATGCGGTTCGTGAAGGGGCTGCGCGAGTCGGCGGGTCGCGCAATCGAGGAGGAGCAGGCGCATCGCCCGTTCCTCGACGTCGAAGAGCTCGCGCGGCGGTGCGGATTGAAAGACGACCCGCTGCGGCGGCTTGCGTGGGCGGGAGCGCTCGCGCCGTTCGGGGTGACGCGACGCGCGGCGCTCTGGCAGGCGGCGAAGGCGGCGAAGGACCCCGGCACGCTCTTCGCGCCGACCGAGCGGGTGGACCCGTCGGCACGATCGCCCCTGCCGGAGACGACGCCGCTCGACGACACGCTCGCCGACTACGCGGCGAGCGAGATGACAACCGGCCCGCACCTGATGGAGCACTACCGCCCCGAGCTCGCGGCGGCCGGGATTCATTCATCGTCGGAGCTGCGGCAGCTCCGGAACGGCCGCCGTGTTCGCACCGCCGGCGCGGTGATCGTCCGCCAGCGTCCCGGAACGGCGAAGGGGTTCGTCTTCCTGACGCTCGAGGACGAGGACGGGATGGCCCAGGCGATCATCCACCCGGATCTCTTCCGCGAGAACCGCTCGCTAATCGTTGGCAGTCCCGGCCTCGTCGTCGAAGGGATCCTCCAGAACGAGACCGGCCAGCCCTCGGTCCGCGCCGAGCGCTTCTGGGCGCTGGAGAACTTCGCCCCCATCCAGAGCCACGATTTTCACTAGTCATGTCATCCCTCGCTACGCTCGGGATGACAGATGCTCCCTCCCGCGTTATGCTCCCCGTCGAGGCCGCCATCACCACTACCATCCAGCCGGTCCCTGAGACGAACGCGGTTCCCGCGGCGCGGCCTCCGCTTCGCACCCGCCCGCGCACGACCCGCTCGGAGATCGCTTCGTGGCTGTTGCTCGCCGGCGGGATCGCCCTCGTCATCTATCGCGATCTCACTCCGGCCCTCGTGGCGGGACTCGTCTTCTACCTGATCCTCGACGCCTCCGCCGGAACCCTCGCGCGCTGGATCTCCGGCCGCGCGCTGCGTCCCGTTGCGGCGCTCGTCGGCACGATCGTCGCCTCGGCCGGTGTCGCCGGGGCGATCGCGCTGGTCGTCGTCATCGTCCGTGCGCAGATGGAGAACATCCCCGGGCTCCTCGGCCGAATGGCCGAGATCCTTCAGTCGACGCAGCTCTGGCTCGGCTCGTTCGGCAACTACCTCTTCCCCGAGGCCGTGCGGGATGCCGAGGACATGAAGCTTGTCGTCGTGGCGTGGTTACAGGACAACGCCGGCTCGCTCAGCGCTCTCGGCGAAGGGTTCGGCCTGGCCGTCGTGCATATGCTGATGGCGGTTCTCCTCGCGATCATGGTGTTCCTCCGCCACGCGCGGACCGTGACCGAAGGCGACACGGTCTCTCGCCGACCGCTTGCACGGTTCCTCAAGCAGAAAGCCGGACGGTTCACGCAGTCGTTTGCCCAGGTCGTCTCGGCACAGGTGAAAATCTCCGCGATCAACACGACCCTGACGGCCATCTACCTCCTTGGGATCCTCCCGCTCTTCATCGGCCGCCGCCTCCCCTTCAGCGTCACGATGATCTTCATCACCTTCGTCGCGGGACTCATCCCGGTCCTGGGAAACCTTCTTTCGAATACGGTCATCGTGATCGTCTCTCTCGGCGCGGGCTCCGGCGTCGCCCTCAGCTCCCTCGCCTTCCTCGTCGTCATCCACAAGCTCGAGTACGTCATCAACTCCCGCATCGTCGGATCGAAGACCGGATCCCAGATCTGGGAGATCCTCATGGCCATCCTCATCGGCGAAGCCGCCTTCGGCCTCCAGGGGATGATTCTCGGCCCGGTGATCTACACGTTCGCCAAGAGAGAGCTGAAGGACAAGGGGCTCGTTTAGGCAAGGCAGAAGTCAGAAGGCAGAAGTAAAGGCAAGAACAAAGGCAAGAAGCAGAACCGATCTTGCTGTTGCTCTTACTTCTGCCTTCTGCCTTCCGCCTTCTGCCTTTCCTTCTCGATCTTGGCGGCCAGCACGAAATCACTCTCGGTCAGCCCGTCGATCTTATGCGTGAAGATCTTCACGCCGACTCTCCCCCAGGTGAGCTCGAGGTCGGGATGGTGGCCCTCGGTCTCGGCAATCGCGCCGACGCGGTCGACGAAGTCGAGGGCGGTCTTGAAGTCGGGGAAGCGGTACTCACGCTGGAGGTGATGATCGTCGACCACGCGCCACTCGCTCCCGAGGCGGGCTGACCATTCGTTGATTTGCGGTTGCTTCATTGGAGGGACGCCGCCCCGGCACGGGATGCATGTCATCTTTGCGAGCTCGGGATCTGCGGCGCTCTTCGGGTCGCTCATCGGTTGCTTCCTCCCCTGCTTTCGTGCATTTTAGGTCCGCCCGCGCGCGAGCATGCAAGGGGCCAGAGGAGTCGTGATGGAGATCGATCTCACGGGGAAGGCAATTCTGATCACGGGAGCTTCGCGCGGCATCGGCGCGGAAGTGGCCCGGATGGCCGGGAAGACGGGGGCGCTCGTCGGAATCAATTTTCATCGGAATCGCGAAACCGCGGAACGGTTGGCCGAGGAGATCGGCTCCGAGCGCACCATCGCGATTCAGGCCGACCTCGGAGACGCGGTGCAGACCGAGCGGATGATCGACGTGATGGCCGAGCGCTTCGGGCGGATCGACGTCCTGGTCAACAATGCGGCGATTTTCGCCCAGAACCGCTTCGACTCGGACGACTACCAGGCGTGGCGTGAAGGTTGGCAGCGGACCTTCGACGTCAACCTGTTCGGGGCATCCAACGCCGCCTTTCTCGCGATGCGGGAAATGCGCAAGCAGGGCGGCGGGAAGATCGTCAACGTCGCATCGAGGGCGGCGTTTCGCGGTGAGACGGAGTTTGCCGACTACGGCGCTTCCAAGGCCGCGCTGGTCAACCTCACGATCTCGATCGCCCGAGCCTGCGCTCCGGAAGGGATCACGGCGACGTGCGTCGCTCCGGGCTTCGTCGAGACCGACATGGCGGCCGGCGAGATCGCCGCGCGCGGGGACGAGCTGCGCGCGCAGGTGCCCCTCGGGAGGATCGCGACGACTCGCGACGTGGCCGGAGTGGTCGTGTTTCTCTGTTCGTCGTGGAGCGACTATCTGAATGGGGCGACCGTCGACGTCAACGGAGGATCGTGGTTCCACTGACCCAGGGCCTGTGGTTACGCTCGCTTAACTCGTCGTGGGTCAAACATTTGGCGTATTCACGATGGGCTTGGTTCTTGCTAATAACAGAATCCCGGGGCCCCGAGGTTCCGGAAAAGATGGACGTGCCCAAGCCCAGGGCTCTCGTCATCGACGACGAAGAGCCCATCCGTAAGATGATTGCCCGCGTGCTCACCCGCGAAGGCTTTGCCGTGGAAGCTGCGTGCGACGGCCAGCAGGCCATCCAGATGATCGACGACGCCGAGTATGACTTCGTCGTCCTCGACCTGATGATGCCAAAGGTGGATGGTTTCGGCGTCCTCCGCCACCTCAAACAGAGCCATCCGGATCTGCTCCGAAGCGTCATCGTCGCAACGGCGATGTACTCGAACTCGGTCAGCTTCCCTCAGATCGGGGGCGTGCTGCACAAGCCGTTCGATCTCGGAGACCTGAGGGGATTCGCGAGGCAGTTCCGACCCGAGTCCTCCCCGATTCTCCCGGCCTGAGCCGGGCAAGGGTTTCGCACGGCTCCCTTTCAGATGACCTCGACACTTCTCACGCTCCTTTTCGCGGCGGTCGCGCTGCTGGTCGCGCTAGCGCTCGCCTTCGTTCCGCTCCGGCTCCTCGTGTTCGGCATGGCGCGGAGCGTCCGGGGAACGGTGCGCGACTGGGTCAAGCGGCAGCGGGGAGATCGTCGCACCGAGCCCCGTCCCACACCCGACCGCCGCCAGACCCCTCCCCCCTATGTGGCGGAAGAACGGCGCGACGATGACCGGCGCGGCAAAGAACGGCGCGCAGACGCGCGCCGCGACGACGAGGGGCCAGGAGTGGGAATTTAGGGGCTAGCGAATTCAAACATCAGGCACGAACGAAGCCGGGCTGCCGCCAGAATTTCTCCCCGGCCCCTGACCCCTTCTACTTCCCGGTCGGGCGTGGACGCTCCACGGCGGCGCGGATCGCGGCGACCATGTCCGGGTCGGCGGCGTGGAGCGTTCCGACGCGGGTCCAGACGACTGTCCCATCGCGCCCGACGAGCGCCGAGGTCGGGATGACGCTCGTTTCGAACAGGTCGGCGATGGTGGCGTCGCTGTCGATCACGACCGGGTAGTTGATCTTGAAATTACGGACCATCGGCTCCACCTCGTCGAGTGTCGCCCGTCCGTCGATGCTGGCTCCGAGAACGGTGAAGCCCTGCGGCGCCCATTCGGCATGGAGCTTCACGAGCTCCGGGATCTCGTAGCGGCACGGCCCGCACCAGGTCGCCCAGATGTTGACGAGCACCACGTCTCCGCGCATGTCGGCAATGTCGAATTTCTTTCCGTCGACCGTCTCGGCGGTCCACGCCGGCATGGGGGCTCCGACCCGCGCGGGGCCGCTGGCTGCAGGGGTGGCCGAGTCCGGGGTCTGGGCAGCCTCTCTCTCGGAAGTCGCTTCCGAGGGGGACGGCGCCTCGCTGCGGCACGAGACGGCGAACAGGAGAAGAAGAATCGGGAGAGCCAGTCGGAGACGCGTCATTCGGATTGCCCTTCAGTGCGAAAGTCGCCGGATCGAGCCCGGCATACGGGGCGTTAACCGCCGGACCGCCCGATGCAATCCCCCGGAGCCGCCATCACGGCTCGAGCCCCTCCCCCGGCAGCGTCGGCTCGATGTCGAGCGAATTGGCAATCCGGTTGAAGTACGCGAACAGCGCCGCCATCTCGGTGATCTCGACGATCTCGCCCTCGTCCCAGAACTCGAGCATCGTCTCGTACACCCGCTGATCGACGTGTCCATCGCCGCGAGTCATCGCCTCGGTCCACGCGAACGCGGCCTTCTCCGCATCGCTGTACGGTCCGGTCCGATACTCGAGCAGTCCGTCGATCCGGTCCTCGCTCGCTCCATGCCGCGCAGCCTGCGCGGCGTGCGAGCGCGTTCAGTAGTGGCAGTGGTTGATTCGGGAGACGAGCGTCGCGATCAGCTCCTTCAGCTCGACCGGCACCGTTCCGCTGCTGGTCGCCGCCTGCAGATGCCCCGTCATCGCCCGCAGGAGCTCCGGCCGCCGCGCGTAGATGCGAAACATGTTCGGAACGTTCCCTCGCATTTGACCGAGGCGGTCGTAAATTTCCTTCGTCGATTCGTCGACTTCGCTTCGCCGCAGACGGCGCATTCGAGGCATGGCGGAAGTATAGAGGCTAGGGGCTAGGGGCTGGGGGCTAGGAAATGCAAAATCAACGGCGTGAAACCAGAGCCCTGGAGCAAGAAACAAACGATCGATTGATGTTGCAGTCGCTTTTCCTAGCCCCTAGCCCCTAGTCCCTGCCTTTAAAAAAAGCCCCGCTTCGCAGCGGGGCTTTTCGAACCGAATCAATCGGCGTTTTCTCGACAATCGACTTACTTCTTCTCTTCTTCGTCCTCTTCGCCCTTGCCCTTCTTGATGAGCTCGGGCTCGGCGGTTTCCACTTCCTCGGTCACTTCGACGGCGACTTCGGCACGCGGCAGGCCGATCGAGACGACGACGCGCTCCGCGTCATCGAGCACTTCGATCCCCTCGGCGACCTTGATGTCACCCACGCGAACGACGTCGTGGACGGCCATGGAAGTCACATCGATCTCGAACGTGTCGGGGATCGAACCGGGAAGCGTCTCCACGTGGAGCTCGCGAACCTGGAACTCGAGGATCCCGCCGCCGTTCTTCACACCATCGGCCAGGCCGACGAGACGGACCGGTACGCTGACCTTGACCTTCTGATCCATGATGACCCGGACGAAGTCGATGTGCTCGAGCTGACCGTTGAGCGGGTTGACCTTGACGTCCTTGATCATCGCGTGGCGTTTCTTGTCGGCGCCTTTCAGCTCCAGCAGGAAGATCGACCGGACGCCGTGCTCGCTCTTCGCGATCAGGTCGCGGATCGATTTCGAGTCGACGGTGATCGCCACCGGCTCGCGGCCGCCACCATAGACGACGGCCGGGACCTTGCCGTCTTTCCGCAGCCGCCGGGCCGCGTTCTTTCCCTGCTCTTCACGGCGGGCAACCGATAAGGTCACTTCTGACATAGTTCAGACTCCTTGAAAACGCTCTTAACCTGGCCCGAAAAGCCGATTTTCGAGCTCAAAATTCCAAAGGCAGGGGCTAGGGGCTAGGGGCTGGGAAAAGCAAAATCAGGCAGTGCCCTCCAGTGGCCACCATGGGGGCGTTGGATTGCGGGGGGAGCGCGCCGTTGCCGTGGCCTTTCCTAGCCCCTAGCCCCTGGCCCCTGGTCCCTGCTTCTACCGATCCTCGAACAACGAGCTGACCGAGTCTTCCTCGTGGATCCGGCGGATTGCCTCGGCGAGGAGCCCGGCGATCGACAGCGATTCGAGGCCCGGACACTCGGCTTGTTTGTCAGCGGTCGGCATCGTGTTGGTGACGATGACGCGATCGAGTCTGGAGGAGTTGATCCGCTCGATGGCTGGACCCGAGAGTACCGCGTGGGTGCAGGCGGCCGAGATCGACGCCGCTCCCTGCTCGGCCAGCGCCTGCACCGTGTGAATCAGGGTTCCTGCAGTGTCGATGATGTCGTCGACGATGACGACGTTTCTCCCCTCGACGTCGCCGATGATGTGCATGACCTCGGTCTGGTTCTTTCCGGTCCGCCTCTTGTCGATGATGGCCAGTTGGGCACCGAGGCGCTTGGCATAGGCGCGGGCACGCTCGACGCCACCCGCATCGGGAGAGACGATCGTGCAATCCGGCATGTCGAGATTCTTCAGGTACCGGATCAGCACGGGCGCCGCAAAGAGGTGATCCACCGGGACGTTGAAGAACCCCTGAATCTGCGGAGCGTGCAGGTCCATCGTCAGGACCCTGTTCGCCCCCGCGGCCGTGATCAGGTCGGCGACGAGTTTCGAGGTGATCGGAACCCGCGGCTTGTCCTTCCGGTCTTGCCGAGCGTAGCCGTAGTACGGGAGCACGGCCGTGATGCGGCTGGCCGACGAACGCTTGAACGCGTCGAGCATGATGAGAAGCTCGACCAGGTTGTCGTTGACCGGCGGGCAGGTCGGCTGAAGGATGAACACATCCGCGCCACGGACGTTCTCGTCGATCTGCGCGTAGCTCTCGCCGTCCGAGAAGTTGTAGAGAGAGATCTTGCCGGGAGCGACGCCGAGAATCTCACAGATCTCGGTGGCGAGGCTCGCGTGGGCGCGGCCAGAGAAGACTTTGAGTGGTCCGTACATGGAAATCAGGAGGGAACGTCGAATCGATGCGCATTATACCCATCACGGCGCGAATGGAAAACGACGTCGAAGAGGATCTTTCCCCCCATCTCGGGCACCGCCGTTCGGTCCCGCCCACCCTTCTGAGCGAGGTCCCCGGCCCGGTGGCTCCCTCCGATGACGGGGCCGCATGGTCGCTGCCCTGCAATACCGCCCCCTCCTCCCGCGTTCCTGTTGCAGTTGATGGAGGGGTTCACTAGAATCCGCTCCTCACCGGGCGCGCCCATAGCTCAGCTGGATAGAGCGACAGCCTCCGGAGCTGTAGGTCAGAGGTTCGAATCCTCTTGGGCGCACCACTCCCTTCTTCGAATCCATCCATTCCTCCCCCCCGCGACGCGTTCGGCACATGCGCCCGAGATCCGGGATCTCTCCAGATCCGGGGGGAGGGGCGAATGCCGGAGATGAATCCTCCGCCACCGGGGCGTCGTGACATCCACCCAGCGTGTGCGGCCCGTCACGAGGCTGGCGTCTCGCCATCATGGGCGAAGTGTCCCGGCGAGGCTTAATCTTCGTGCAGGCCGGCAATTGGCCGACAGCTCCCGGATCTCATCCTCCCCATCGCGGGAGGCGGATATCCGGCCGCATGCCGAACGGAGGAAGTGTGAACTTCTCGATCAAGGTCGATCCTGCGACCTGGCAGCAGTACATCTCCACTCCCATCAAGGGAAAAGCGCTTCTACTCGACCCATTTACGAACAAGGGAACGGCTTTCACGAACCGGGAAAGGGACCAGCTCGATCTGCACGGTCTCCTTCCTCCCCGCGTGATGACCATCGAGGAGCAGCTCGAGCGGATCTACGCGAACTTCCTCGCGAAGCCCACGCCGCTCGAGAAATTCGTCTTCTTGGCGAGTCTCCACGACCGTAACGAGACGCTGTTCTTCCGTCTGGCCCATGAGCGGATCGACGAAATGATGCCGATCGTCTACACCCCGGTCGTCGGCGAGGCGTGTCAGCAGTTCTCGCACATCTACCGGCGCGGACGCGGCCTCTACGTCAGCTACGATCAGCGAAACAACATCGAGAAGGTCCTCGCGAACTACCATACGGACGCCCCCTCGGTCATCGTCGTCACCGATGGTGAGCGCATCCTCGGGCTCGGCGATCAGGGCGCCGGCGGCATGGGAATCCCCATCGGAAAGCTCTGCCTCTACACCCTCTGCGCCGGAGTCTCTCCCTACAGCACGCTCCCGATCACTCTCGACGTCGGCACCGACAACGAGGAGCGCCTCGCCGACCGCCTCTACGTTGGACTTCGCCACAAACGAATTCGCGGGGATGAGTACCAGGACTTCATCGACCGTTTCGTCGCAGCCGTCCGCCGCGTCTACCCGAACGTCCTGCTGCAGTGGGAGGACTTCCTGAAGGGAAATGCGATCAAACAGCTGGACCGCTTCCGCGATCAGCTCTCGACCTTCAACGACGACATCCAGGGGACCGCCGCGGTGGTCCTCTCCGGGATCTACGGCGGGCTGCGGCTGACCGGCGCCTCGATGCGCGATCAACGCCTCGTGTTCGCGGGAGCCGGAGCTTCGGCTCACGGCATCGCCGAACTGTTCGTCGCGGCTCTGGTCGAAGGGGGCCTGTCGATCGAGGAGGCGCGGCGCCGCATCTGGACCGTCGATACCAAGGGTCTCGTCGTCGCAGACCGAACCGGACTCGAAGACTTCAAGGCGATGTTCGCACGGGATGTCACCGAGGCAGCCTCTTACGAAGCTGACGATCACTCGCGCATCACGCTCGAAGAAGTCGTGAAGAACGTCAAACCGACGATTCTCATCGGTGTCTCGGCCACGCCTGGAACCTTCAATGAGAGCGTCGTCCGCCTCCTGGCGAAGGTCAACGAGCGGCCGATGATCTTTCCCCTGTCGAACCCCACGTCCAAGAGCGAATGTACCGCGGAAGACGCCATCCGCTGGTCGGACGGCCGCGCCATCGTAGCGACCGGCAGCCCGTTCGATCCGGTCATCCATCAGGGACGCCGGATCCGCATCGGTCAGTGCAACAACTCCTTCATCTTCCCGGGAGTCGGCCTCGGAGTCACCGTCTCGCAGGCCACCCACATCAGCGACGGCATGTTCCTGGCCGCCGCCCGCGCGCTCGCCGATCAGGTCACCAACGAGGACCTCGCCGAATCCGCGGTCTATCCCCAGCTCTCCCGCATTCGCGAGTGCTCCCATGCCGTGGCCACCGCCGTGATCCGTCGCGCCGTCGCCGAGGGACACGCCGACGCAGGGATCCTCGCGAATCTCGACAAGACCGTCCGTCAGGCAATGTGGTTCCCCGAGTATCTCCCCATCCGGTATGAACCGAGGGATTCCGAGAGATCGCGCCAGGTCTACACGACGTCGATTGCGATCTGATCATCCACCCCGATTCGACGCGGGAGGCCTTCCGCTGAAGGCTTCCCGCTTTCCTTTTCCTCTCCCTGGTTCGCCCCTCGCGGTCCCGCAAGCGGATCGATTGGGTCTCCCTCACCTTTTGCATTTGGTAAGGGTTACCGCAGTTTGGCGTAAAGCGTTGAGGAAGCGTGGATGTAAGCGGTTAACCCACACGAAACAAAAAGGATATATATCCCTTTTTTCCTCGGTTTCCGACCTTTTCCTGCCTACAATTTCGTCATCGGCTTTGCGCTCGACGCAGGGACGAATTCTCGCAGGGAGGAAAGAATGGAGATCGGAGCACGCATCAGGGACGTTCGACACCGCCGGCACCTTTCGCTTCAGCAGGTCGCCACGAGGGCAGGAATCAGCGCCGCCACGCTCTCCCGGATCGAGACCGGCAAGCAGTCACTCGATGTCGTCCTGTTTCTCCGACTGGCCGGGATCCTCGAGCTCCCCCCGTCCGCATTGCTCGAGCCGCCCATGCAGGCCGACGCAATCGACCGCCTTCGCCGCGCCCTCGCGACCCTCGCACCGGAACAGCGAACCGCGCTTTGGAACGCCCTGGCTCTCGAAAGATCGGGCTCGTCCCTCGGGAGTGAGGCCCTTCCGGAGCGGCTGGCCGAGCTGCTCGCCCAGATCGAGCTCTTCCGCGCCGAGCTGGAGTCGATGAGGGGCTCTGAAGCGCCCAAAGTGGTGCATGGCTGAGCTTGCCCGGCTCGCTTTCAAGCGTTACATTGGATCAAGCGAACGAACGACCAAATTCAACACACCGGATCGGAGGGGAACCAATGTCAAGACATGGTGTCCATGTGATCCGGGACGACGACCGCTGGTGGGTGTTGAGAGAGGGTGAGGACGGCGTCCCTCCCCCGGCCTATCGTCGGCTGCGCGAAGCCCTCCGCCTCGGCAAGGCGATCGCGCGGCTCTCTCAGACCGAGCTCACGGTTTACGACGAGCAAGGGCGCGTCCGCCACTGGAGCGACTACCGCGAGGCCTGATCGCTGGGAGCTCTCCGCAGACTCCACCAGAGCACGAACGCGGCCGCCCAGGCCCCGATAATCTGGTATCCCTGCCAGAACACGAACCAGAGATTCGTCTCGAGGGTCCCGTAGCGTTCTCCCGTCCATCGGCTCAACTGCACCGCCAGGGTCGAGTGAATCCCCGCAAGGACGGCGAGAAAGTGGATCAACCCCAGCAGAGCGATGGCGAGCGCGAGCCTCGCGAGTCCCCTTCCCCGGAACCCGCGCGCGTCCCAACCCCACAGGCCAAGCAACAGTGCGAAGTTCGAGGTCACGACGGCCATCGGTACGCGCCCCCTCGCCGCGGGAAACTCGACCGGCCCGATGAGGAGCTCATTGCGGTCGGCGAGAATGAGCAGCCCTCCGGCGCCCTCGCCGGGAAGGGTCGCTCTCACCACCGAGCCGAGCGCCTGATGCCACACCCCCGCCCCGACGATCCAGAGCGCCACCCCGAGGGTGAAGGCCAGCGCGACTCTAAGCGATCGCGGGATCCGGTGTGCGGCCAAACCGTGAGCTCCAGTACACGAACATCGCGATCGTCAGCAGGAAAATCACTCCCTGCCAGATCGTGACGTGGAACGTCTCGAACAGGTGCGGATAATCGCGCCCGAGAATGTAGAGACTGGCCACCCGGACCAGATTGATCCCTTCGATCAGCGCGATTCCCGCGACGATCCCGGCGAGCTTCTGCTTCCAGCCGGCCGGAAAGGCAAGGATGGCCGCTACGAGCAGGAGGACTGCTTCGAGGCCGTTACAGCCGTTCTTGATATCGACGGCGAACGTCGCCGAGCGAAGCATCGTCCCGTCGCGCTCGACTGGCTCTCCGATGGCGTTCAGGAGGACGCCAGAGGCCGCAGTAACTCCCTTGGAAAAGGGCGTGACCACCGCCCTGTCGACGGGTTTGAGGGCGACCGCCACGTACGAGACGACGATGATGACTACGAATTTGAGGAGAAACAGCGAACGGGCACGATTCACCCGGCCGATTGTACTGGATCAGTGTCCAATCGCCCGTCGCTTTGGCGGATTCTGTTTCTTGCCGCGTTCTTTCGGGACGACCCGGACGGGCTTACAGGTCCGTCATCATCTCGACGACCTGCATGCGGGTGGCGATCAGCCTGGCCGCCACGACCTCGGCGATCACCCGATAGAGCTCACGTCCGAAATCGGGGTCGAGCTCCGCGTGCCCCATCAACCGCTTTCCGGACATGACCACGATCTCGGAGGGCTCGATCACGCGTGCTGAGGCGGTCTCGATCCGCGGGTCGAGAATGGCCGACCAGCCGAACAGCTCGGCGTCTCCAAGGGTCTGAAGCACGACTCGACCCTCCTTCGGGAGGTGAACCTCGAGGGAGACGGCGCCCGACATGATGAGCATCAGGTTCTCGGCCCGATCGCCTTCCCGGAAGAGCACGTCGCCCGACTCGAAGTGTTGCTGCTCCCCTCTCGTAATCAGGTAATTGCGGATCAGCGGACTTACCGCAACCGGTGCGACGCGATCGATCGTGGACATGTGAGTCTCCTTCTCTGATCGAAGAATCGCCGGAGGGGCCGCCAGACGCCGTGACGGGGATTACGCGGAGGAGTGATCTGTTGACGGCCGTTTACCCTTTCGCCCCGCCCAGGAGCAGATGGGGCATCGCGCCGGCTCGTGCCCCCGGGCCGGGCAATGCTCCCGGCCGAAGTAGATGATCTGAAGGTGCCGCCGGGCCCATTCTTCCTCGGGAAAGCACTTCTTGAGGTCCCGCTCCGTCTGCTCGACATTCCTGCCGGTCGACAGCGACCATCGCCCGGCCAGCCGGTGGATGTGGGTGTCCACCGGGAAAGCGGCTCGGCCGAATGCCTGCGTCATCACCACACTCGCCGTCTTGTGCCCCACGCCAGGGAGGGCCTCCAGCTCCTCCAGCGTCTCCGGAACCTTCGCTCCGTGCTCCCGGACGAGGATGTCCGCCAGGCGACGTATGTTCTTCGCTTTGGACGGGGCGAGCCCACAACTGCGGATCGCGCCGAGAATCTCAACTTCCGTCAGCCGGGCCATCTCCTCCGGTGTGGAAGCGAGCGAGAACAAGGCGGGCGTCACCCGGTTGACCTGAGCGTCGGTGGTCTGCGCCGAAAGGAGGACCGCGATCAGCAGGGTGAACGGATCGCGATGCTCGAGCGGCACGGGAGGAGCCGGATAGAGCTCGTCGAGGATCGACCCGATTCTCGCTGCTTTGTCCCTTTTCTTCATGCGGCGGCGATTGTGGCACGTCCATCCCGGGCGGAGCGAGGGCTCCCCCGTTCACGAATCGTCGCACCGTGACTCCCAATCGAGCCCTTCTGTAACCATTGCGGGTGCGGTTTCTGCATCCCTCACCGGACGGAGGGCACCGTGATGAAAATCCGCATTCTTCTTTTCTCGTGTCTGCTTGCGTTCAGCGTGGTAACCACCCTGCAGGCGGCTTCGTTCGGGGTCCTGATGACCGGTGGGCAAGAAGCGCCGGGACCCGGCGACGGCGATGGGCTCGGCTTTGCCGACTTCGTTCTCAACGGCACCACGCTCGAGTATTCGATCGCCGTGTTCAACATCGAGTCCCCGACCGCCATGCACATCCACATTGGGGAGCGGGGCGAGCCGGGAGGAGTGATCGTCGGCTTTCCGCCCTTCACCGGAAACGTGAATGTCGGATCACTCGAGATCTCCCAGTCCCTGGCAACCTCTCTCACCGAGAGTCCGACCGACTTCTATCTCAACGTTCATAACACTTCGTTCCCCAACGGTGCAGTCCGCGGGCAGGTGCAGTGGGCGTGGTATCTCCCCGTCGTCGGCCGCACGCCGGGAGCCGGAGAGACGAACTTCCTGACGCAACTCTCGGTCGTCAATCTCTCCAGCACTCGCAACGCGCTCGGATCGATGGAATTCTTTCCCCAGTCGGCGAGCGGAACCGCTACGCGGGCACTCATCCAGCTCCCGACGATCGGCCCTCTCGCGCAGTTCGTCGACGATGACGTTCTTCCGGATGCCCTCGGAACCGGGATCGGAGCGCTCAAGGTTCTGATGGACGAGCCCGCCGATATCACCGCGCAGATCCGCAACGACCTCCGAGGCATTGGTCAGGGAACGACGGGGTTCTCGATGGGAGCGATCGCGCTCGA
>JBHEOL010000165.1:0-5105 GCA_046261635.1 Thermoanaerobaculia bacterium
TCTGCCCATCATGCGTGCTCCCACTCCCGCGCGGCGCGGGGCTCTCCGGGGACGACCAAGGATAGAGTTTTTCAGGGACTCGACGTTTACTTAAACGTTTTACTAACACGAATGGGAAAAGAGTGTCAAGTTTTTCGACAAGGCTCGGAAGGGCCGCTGGAGGGGATGGTGCGAGGAGAGAGAGTGGCGTCCCCAACGGGATTCGAACCCGTGTTGCCGCCGTGAAAGGGCGGTGTCCTAGGCCTCTAGACGATGGGGACGTTCAATGCAGCGCGTCGCGCGGTTGGTGAGCCGGGCAGGGATCGAACCTGCGACCAATTGGTTAAAAGCCAACTGCTCTACCACTGAGCTACCGGCCCACGACCCGGCGCGCCTACCGCCAAAGCCCGGCCACGATACGGACCGGAGACGGCTCTGTCAACCGCCACTCGCAAACGCCGATCCGGCTCCGCTTATTGCACTTCCGCCGCCTTTCGCTTCGCGATTCCGCCCCCTCTCCGCCCCCCTTTCCAGCAATAGGTCGCGCTCGCTTGCTGTTATCACTCTTGCAGGCGGCGCGAGACGTTTCCTGCACTTCGTTGTCCCGGCAGGTGCCGTCGCACGGAACGCCCATCCCCCAGAGAACCGTGCGACCTGCCGGGTTTTTCTTGGGCCGGGTAGAATCCTCTCTTGAGCCGCCTGATCTTCATCGGAGACATCCACGGCTGCATCGAGGAACTGCGGGAGCTCACCTCGATTCTCCTCCCCTCCCCGGCCGACCGCGTGATCGCGGTGGGCGATCTCGTCGCCAAGGGCCCCGACTCGGCTGCCGTCCTCCGCCACTTCGTCGCTCACCATTGGGACTCGGTCCTCGGGAACCAGGACGCCAACGTCCTGGCGCAGGCGAAAGAGGGGGCGTTCGACGCCGCGCCCGAACTGGAGGGAGAGCCCGAGTTGCTCGCCTGGCTCGAAGCCCGCCCCGACTGGATCGACCTCCCGCAAGCAGATCTCCTCGCCGTGCATGGCGGCGTCCTTCCGGGGACCCCGCCGACACCGGAGGCGCTCCGGAACCAGAGCGCGACCCTGCGCACCCTCCGCTTCGTCCGCCGCGGCTGCCGCGGTGACTGGGAGGCAGTGGCGAAGGGGGCCGAGCGCGAGGGGGACCGGTTCTGGGGCGACCTCTGGGACGGGCCCCGGACCATCCTCTACGGCCACTCCCCGACGCGCGAGCAGGATCCGCGGGTTCGCGCGCACACGATCGGGCTCGACACGGGCTGCGTGTACGGCGGGAAGCTCACCGCGGCGGTTCTCGAGGATCGCACGTGGCACTTCGTCAGCATCCCCGCCGAGCGCGCATGGCGCGAACGCAAAGAGACCTAGAGGCCTCGGGTGTTGCGATCGCCGATCCCCTCAAGTCGCTTACGCGTCAGGCGCGGTCGAGCTCGAGAGTCGCCTGCTCGAGCATCGACTCCACCCGCTCGCGCGAGGAGCTCTCGCAGTAGATCCGGATCAGCGGCTCGGTTCCGGATTTGCGGAACAGGATCCAAGAGCCGTCCGTGAAGACGAGCTTCACGCCGTCGACGTCTTCGCGGCGATCCGGCTCGAGATCGAATCTCCGGTCGAGCTCCCCCGCGAGAACGCGATCGATCAGCCGCTGACAGGTCGGCATGGAGCGGTACAGGTCGCGGCGGCCGTAATGAGACGCTCCGAAGTCCGACTCCATGCCCGCCACGATCCTCGAGAGGCTCTCTCCCGACCGGGCGATGCACTCGGCCACCAGGAGGCCGGAGAGAATACCGTCGCGCTCCGGGAGGAACGAACCGAATCCGACTCCCCCACTCTCCTCTCCCCCGACGACGATCGAACGGGCGAGCATCAGGTCGGCCACGTGCTTGAACCCTATGGGAGTCTCGTGGAAGGGCACGCCGAGCCGTTCCGCCACCCGCTCGATGAGGCGGCCGGTGGAGAACGTCTTGACGATCTCTCCCTCGAGGCCGCGATCCCGAATCAGATAGAGCGCAAGCAGCGCGAGGATCTTATGCGGGGAAACGAACGCACCCGTCTCGTCGAGGATCCCGAGCCGGTCGGCATCGCCGTCGTTGCAGATCGCCAGATCGAGATCTCCGGAGCGCATCGCGTCACGAGAAACGGCGAGGTTCTCGGGGATCGGCTCGGGATTGACTCCGCCGAACGAGGGATTCACTTCGCCCCGAACCGTGGTGACCGTGGTGAGGCCGCTGCTTCCGGGGTTGATCAGATGCTTTTCGATCCGGTCGAGCTGCAGGATTCTGGCAGGAAGGCCCGCGGCGACTCCGTAAATCGGGTCGTGAAGAATCCGGAGCCTCGACTTCTGGAGCAGCGGAAGATCGAGATGTGAGCGTACCGCCTCGAGGTAATCGTCGACGAGATTCGTCTCGATGACCGAGCCGCCCCCCCGCTCATCACTCCGTCCCAGGTTTTCCGCGATGGAAGCGTACATCCCCGGAAGGGCGGACCCGCCGTACCAACCCTTGAACTTGATGCCGTTGTAGCGAGCCGGGTTGTGGCTCGCCGTCACGACCACTCCGCCCAGGATCCTGCGGTGCTTCGCCGTGAAGGAGATCGCCTGGGACGGAAGGGGCTGATCCGAGAGAAGGACGCGGAACCCGGCGCGTGAGAGGACGAGAGAGACCTCCTGCGCGAACGCGAGCGAGAGGAAACGGCGGTCCCAGCCGACCGCGAGGGTATCGCGATCGATCTCCGGAGGGGCGAACATGGTTCGCGCGGCCACGGCGATGGCATTCGCCACCTTCCGCACGCTCTCGAAGGTGTAGCCATCGGCGATCACCGCGCGCCACCCGTCGGTCCCGAACACGATCTCGCTCACGGTCCCTCCACCGGAGGCAAAGCCTCCCCACCCTCTATTGTAGGTGAGCCCCCTCTGGCGGAGGATCCTTTCCTCAGACACCAGTCACCGCGCGGGCATCGCTACCGCCACGTCCGCCGTCTCAGGCGCTCTCCGCAGCTCACTCACCGTGACGAAGCGGATCCCGCGACCGCGAAGCCCGGAGATCAGCTCGGGCAGGGCGCGGTCGAGCCGGTCCTGCTCCTCGCGGTCGCTGCCGAGGTGCATCAGGACGATGCCCCCGTTGAGGGTGGTCCTGTTGGCCTCGCCGAATGCGACCATCCTCCGCGCCAGCTCGGACGCCTCGAAGTAGATCGGAGACTTCCGGTCGGCGACCCAGTCGAGCGTGTCGAGGTTGTACCGCCGCCCGCGCGTCCAGCCGACGTGAAGATAGCCGAGCTCCGAGGCCCACGCCCGGATCTCGTTGTTCTCCTCTCCGAACGGCGCCCGCCAGTACGGATCCATCGGCCGGCCCGCGACCTTCCGGAAGGCCTGCTCGGTTCGCGCGAGCTCGCTCTGGACGAGCTCACGCGTGACGTGGGGCAGCGTCTGATGCCTTCGATTCCGCTCGAAGGTCGTCAGATGCGGATGCGACCACATGTGGTTGCCCACCTCGTGCCCCTCGGCGAGAATCTGCCGCACCAGGTCGGGATTGCGCTCGATGAACTCGCCCGTCAGAAAGATCGTCGTGCGGATCCCTTCGCGACGCAGCACAGCAAGCGTCTCCTCAGCTCCCACGCGCGAGGACCCGGCATCGAGAGAGAGCACCATCTCCGTGCGCGCCTCGGAGCCCCGCGTGAAACTCTCGACGTACCTCGTCGATCCGGAGCGAATCGAGGTCGGCGGCGGGACCGGCGGCGCTGGGCGCGGTGCGAACGAGGCGTTCGCCATCCATTGCGGCGCGACCGCGGCAACCGAGAACGCCGCCGCCTTTTCGGGAGCCTCCGTCTCGAAGCGGAACGTCCCTTCGTCATCGGCCGAGCCGCTGCCCACCGTTTCGCCGTCGAGCAGCAGGAACACCATCGCCCCGGGCGCCGTCCGCCCGATCACCGCGACCGAGGCCTCGCGCTCCTCCAGAGAGGTGATCTCCGCCGTGATGTTGCTCGACTCCCGGGCCGCTCGCGCCGCACCGGGGAAGATCCCCCGGTCGAGCTCCTCGCTCACCCGCACCAGCACGACGGCCAGAGGCGCGAGAGCCAGAATGACCGCCAGTGCGAACAGGGGCGCCGGCACAACCCGTTGGAGCGTCTTCCCCGCACTCTCCCGGGCCTCCCCCACCCCCCATCGAAGGTGACACCCCCTCGAACAGAAAATGTGGCTGTCGCGACGGAAATAGCAGTCGACGCAGATGATCCGACGGCAACGGAAACACTTCCGCCGGGCCGCCTTCTCCGGATGTCGGTGACAGACTGTCACCGGGCCATTTTACATGGGCCAGTGGCGGAGGCTTCAGCCTCCGACCCCCGTGCCTGGAACTCTGAATCGTCCGACCGCAGAGCACAGGATTTGGCCGGGGGGGACCGTCTCTCCTTCTCGGGGGACCGGGCGGAGGCTGAAGCCTCCGCCACTGGATGGCCCACCTCTTGAAGAAGAACTCCATCAGGTCTGCCCATGAGCGAACAGATGCCCCAGAGCCCCGAGAGTTCCGGCCCGGTCCGGGACCGCCGGAAACGCAAACGGATCCTGACGAAGAAGACCGTCGGGATCACGCTCGCCGCGCTCATCGCGATCTTCCTCGCCGTTTCGGCGTGGTTCGAATGGAAGGTCCCGGAAGCCGGCTCCGGCTCGTTCGGCCGGCTCTACAGCCAGCGCACCCGGATCCCCGATCTGCCGGAGCGGACGCCCTACGCGGTGATCCCCGAGCAGGAAGTTCGCGGGCAGGGCAGTGCCGACCCGATGCTGATCGACGGCATGCGCCGGGAGCGTTTTCTCGGTGTCGAGCCGGGGATGCTCGAGAAGAAATTCGGGATCAACACCGAGACCGCCGACCCGCGGCTCGGAGGCGGAATCGCGCCGGCGGACCCGCGCCTGCGCGAAGGCTCGGTCCGGATCACCGGAGGACCGGAAGGCGTGAAAATCGAGGAGAAAGAGCCGTAGAAACGAGGGGCCAGGGGCTAGGAAAGGCTCCGTCATCCTGAGAGGCTGTGAAAGAAACCAGAGGGGCCGCGCTGGTGGAGCTTGCGAGGCGAGATCAAGGAGCGAGGAGGAGGCGATGCGGTGGCATCGTTGACGACGAGCGACG
>JBHEOL010000200.1:0-27841 GCA_046261635.1 Thermoanaerobaculia bacterium
ATGGTCGAGCCGACGTGGGCGAACGTGAGTTATCCGCCGATCGACTACAACTCGATCATCTACTACTCCGCTCCGAAGCCGAAGAAGGAGCTTCAGAGCCTCGACGAGGTCGACGCCGACATCCTCGAGACGTTCAACAAGTTGGGGATCTCGCTCGAGGAGCAGAAGCGGCTGAGCGGAGTGGCGGTCGACGCGGTGTTCGACTCAGTCTCGGTGGCCACGACGTTCAAGGCGGAGCTGGCGAACCACGGAATCATCTTCTGCTCGTTCTCCGAGGCGGTGCAGAACCATCCCGAGCTGGTGAAGAAGTACCTCGGGACCGTCGTGCCGTACACGGACAACTTCTTCGCGGCGCTGAATTCGGCGGTCTTCACCGACGGCTCATTCTGCTTCATTCCGAAGGGGGTGCGTTGTCCGATGGAGCTGTCGACCTACTTCCGGATCAACTCGGCCGGGACCGGGCAGTTCGAGCGGACGCTGATCGTGGCTGAAGAGGGGGCATCGGTGAGCTATCTCGAGGGTTGCACGGCTCCGATGCGCGACGAGAATCAGCTCCACGCCGCGGTCGTCGAGTTGGTGGCTCTCGACCGCGCTCAGATCAAGTACTCGACGGTCCAGAACTGGTACCCGGGTGACAAGGAAGGGAAGGGCGGCATCTACAACTTCGTGACCAAGCGCGGCAAGGCGATGCGCGGCGCGAAGATCTCGTGGACGCAGGTCGAGACCGGCTCGGCGATCACCTGGAAGTATCCGAGCTGCATCCTTCAGGGGGACGACTCGGTGGGCGAGTTCTATTCAGTCGCCCTGACGAACAACTACCAGCAGGCCGACACGGGAACGAAGATGATCCACATCGGGAAGAACACCCGCTCGACGATCATCTCGAAGGGCATCTCGGCCGGCAAGGGGCAGAACACCTACCGCGGCCTGGTGAAGATCATGAAGGGGGCGGAGAACGCGCGGAACTACTCGCAGTGCGACTCGCTCCTTCTGGGCGACAAGTGCGGTGCCCACACGTTCCCCTACATCGAGGTGCGCAACTCGTCCGCTCAGATGGAGCACGAGGCGACGACCTCCAAGATCGGCGAGGACCAGCTGTTCTACATGCAGCAGCGCGGGATCTCGGCAGAGGATGCGGTCTCGATGATCGTGAACGGTTTCTGCCGCGAGGTGTTCCGCGAGCTGCCGATGGAGTTCGCCGTCGAGGCGCAGAAGCTGCTCGGCGTCAGCCTCGAAGGGAGCGTCGGCTGAGTGTTCGCCGCCGCTGATCCGGAATCGAAACCCAATCATCACTCCACCGCTCGAAGGGCGGCCGGAGACACGAAGAGGAAGTGAAGTCGACCATGCTGCGAATCAATGAGCTCCGCGCGAAAGTCGCGGGAACCGATGACGAAATTCTCACGGGGCTGAGCCTGGCCATCAATCCGGGCGAGGTTCACGCGATCATGGGGCCCAACGGCTCCGGAAAGTCGACCCTCGCCAATGTGCTGGCCGGCCGCTCGAGCTACGAAGTGACGGGCGGCGAAGTCACGTTCGAAGGGAAGAACCTTCTCGAGCTGCCGCCCGAAGAGCGGGCGCGCGAAGGCGTGTTCCTCGCCTTTCAGTATCCGGTCGAGCTGCCCGGCGTGAACAATGCCTATTTCCTCCGCACGGCCCTCAATGCGATCAGGAAGCACCAGGGGCTCGAGGAGCTGGACGCGGTCGACTTCCTCCAGCTTCTGAGGGAGAAGATGAAGCTCGTCGAGCTCCCCGAGGCGCTGATCACCCGCGCCGTGAACGAGGGCTTCTCGGGCGGAGAGAAGAAGCGGAACGAGATCCTTCAGATGGCCGTGCTCGATCCGAAGCTCGCGATTCTCGACGAGACCGATTCGGGCCTGGACATCGACGCGCTCCGGATCGTCGCCGAAGGGGTCAACCGCCTCAAGAACGAGAAGCACGCCGTTCTGGTCATCACGCACTACCAGCGGCTGCTCGAGTACCTCGTGCCCGATTTCGTGCACGTCCTCTATCAGGGACGGATCGTGAAGTCGGGAGGGCGGGATCTGGCACTCGATCTCGAGAAGAGAGGATATGCGTGGATCGAGGAGGAGTACTCGGCCGCGAGGGCCTGAGGAAATCTCATGACGGTCGAAATCCTACCCGGAGTCGAGAAGTGGCAGGCTGAGCTCGAGCGCGTCCAGAGCGACACGAGCGCCGGCGGAGTGCGCGAGACGCGCGCGGCGGCATTCGCCCGGTTCGTCGAGCTCGGATTCCCCACGACGGATCACGAATCGTGGCGCCTGACGAACGTCGCGCCGATTGCGAAGCAGCAGTGGCACTCCGCCAGAGAGGGCGTGGCAGCGGAAGCCGATCTCGCGCCCCTGCGTCTGCCCGAAGCGGACGTCGAGCTCGTGTTCGTGAACGGAAGGCTTGACCGGGAACGCTCGCTCGGCTCGGCCGCCAGCGGCGTTCGCGTCGAGAGCCTGGCGGCGGCCCTTCCGGCGGCGAACGGCGATCTGAGCTCGTTCACGCGCATCGCCGGATGGGAAGACCGCAGCTTCGTCGCTCTCAACACGGCGCTGGCCGGCGACGGAGCTCTCGTGCTCGTCGGAGACGGCGTGCGCGGGGGATTGATTCACGTGATTTTCTACACCACGCCGGGAGAAGCCCCGGCGCAGGTCAGCTCGCGGGTGTTTCTCCGGACGGGGCGCTCCTCGGAGGTGTCCTTCGTCGAGACGCACGCCGGGAAGGGACGTTACTTCAGCAACGTGGTGACCGAGATCGACGGCGGTGAAGGGTCGACGATCGATCACACGAAGGTCGTGGCCGAGTCGAACGACTCCTACCACGTGGGAGCGATCGACGTCAGGCAGCAGCGGAGCTCCACGGTCCGGATGAGCCTTCTCGGACTCGACGGCCTTCTGGTCCGCAACGATGTCTCCACGACGATGGCGGGCGAGGGAGCGAGCTGCGTTCTCGACGGTCTCTACGTTCTCGGAGGCCGCCAGCACTTCGATGCCAATACCACGATCGTTCACGCCAGTCCGCACACCGACAGCGTGGAGCTCTACAAAGGCGTTCTCGATCAGGCCTCCCGCGGCGTGTTCAATGGGCTCATCGTGGTTCATCCCGACGCCCAGAAGATCACGGCGCATCAGACGAGCAAGAACCTCGTTCTCTCGAACGAAGCGATCGCGGACAGCAATCCCCAGCTCGAGATCCACGCCGACGACGTGAAGTGCACGCACGGCTCGACCATCGGGCAGCTCGACGAGACGTCGCTCTTCTACCTCCGCTCCCGCGGGATCGGCCTGGACCAGGCTCGCGGGATCCTCACGCTTGCGTTCGCCGGCGAAGTCGTCGATCGCATCCGGATCGAATCCCTCCGCGACCGGCTTCGCGCTGCCCTGCTCGATCGCCTTGCTCCCGTGGTACCGAAGGAATCGTCATGAATACCGCAACCATCACGCATCACCCGGTAGCTGGATACGACGTGAATCGGATCCGGGGCGACTTCCCGATCCTCCGCACCAACGTTCGTGGCCATCCTCTCGTTTATCTGGACAACGCCGCGACGACCCAGAAGCCGCAGGCGGTCATCGACCGGATCGTCGACTTCTATTCGCGCGAGAACTCCAACGTGCATCGCGGGGTACACCTTCTGAGCGAGCTCGCCACGGCGGGGTACGAAGGCGCGCGTGAGAAGGTCCGGGCCTTCATCAATGCGCGCGACGTGCGCGAGGTGGTGTTCACCCGCGGGACCACCGAGGGGATCAACCTCGTCGCCCGCTCCTTCGTCGCTCCAAAGCTCGAGGAAGGGGACGAGGTCCTGATCACCGGGATCGAGCATCACTCGAACATCGTCCCCTGGCAGATGCTGTGTGACGAGAAGCGAGCGAAACTCCGGGTCGCTCCGATCAACGACCGCGGCGAAGTGATTCTCGAGGAATTCGAGAAGCTGCTGACCGACAGAACACGCATTGCAGCGATTGTTCACGTCTCGAACGCGCTCGGCACGGTCAATCCCGTATCGACGATGATCGAGCTCGCTCATCGCCGCGGCATTCGCGTTCTCGTCGACGGCGCCCAGGCGATCCCTCACATGGGAGTCGACGTCCGCTCCCTCGATGCCGATTTTTACGTGTTCTCCGGGCACAAGGTCTTCGGCCCGACCGGGATCGGCGTCCTCTATGCGAAGAGCGATCTGCTCGAGGCCATGCCTCCCTGGCAGGGCGGTGGCGACATGATCCTCTCCGTCTCGTTCGAGAAGACCACGTACAACGAGCTTCCGTACCGGTTCGAGGCCGGGACGCCGAACATCGCCGGTGCGGTCGGCCTCGGCGCCGCGCTCGATTACGTGTCCGCCATCGGTATCGACCGGATCCACGAGTGGGAGGATGCACTCCTGAGATACGCCACCGACGCGCTCTCGGCCATCCCGAACCTCCGGATCCTCGGAACCGCCGAGCAGAAGGCGAGCGTCATCTCATTCGTGCTCGAGGGGATTCATCCCCACGACGTCGGAACGATCGTCGACCAGGAGGGTGTGGCGATCAGGACGGGCCACCATTGCGCCCAGCCCGTGATGCGGCGGTTCGGCGTGCCCGCGACGGCTCGCGCCTCGCTCGCTCTCTACAACACGCGAGAGGACGTCGACGCGCTCGTCGCCGCCCTCGGCAGAGTCAACGAGGTGTTCCGGTGAACAGCGACCTTCGCGATCTCTACCAGGAGATCATCCTCGATCACAACCGGCACCCGAGAAATTTCGAACGTCCCGCCGGGGCGAACCGGGAAGCGGAAGGGTACAACCCTCTCTGCGGCGACCACTACACCATCTGGCTGGAACTGGACGGGGACACGGTTCGCGCCTTCGGTTTCGAAGGGAGCGGCTGCGCCATTTCCAAAGCGTCCGCGTCGGTGATGGGAACCCTCATCAAGGGAAAGACCCAGGCCGAGGCGCAGCAGATGTACGAGACCTTCCGGGACGTCGTGATGGGAAAGGTCAAGCCCGACCTCGAGACCCTCGGCAAGCTCGCCACGTTCGCGGGAGTCTCCGAGTTCCCGGCCCGGGTGAAGTGCGCGATTCTTCCCTGGCACGCCATGCACACGGCCCTCGAAGGCAAAGAGACGGCCGTTTCGACCGAATAGCAGGAGAGAGCAGGTTCATGTACGAAGAAGTGACCGTAAGCAGGGACATTCAGACCATCGCCATTCCGAGCGGTGAGCCCGTCGACCTGCCCGAAGGCACCCGGGCGACGATCACGCAGTCTCTCGGCGGGAGCTACACGCTGATGACGGATCGCGGCATGATGGTCCGCGTTTCGGGCGATGCAGTTTCCGCGATCGGAAAACCGGTCATCGAGCAGGTACGGGTCGAAGGGGAAGTGTCCCGGGAAGACCTGGAAAAGCTCGTGTGGGAACAGCTCCGTACCTGCTACGACCCCGAGATCCCCGTCAACATCGTCGACCTCGGCCTCGTCTATCTGTGCGAGGTGAACCCGCATGGTGACGGGTTCCGTGCGCACGTGAAGATGACCCTCACCGCACCGGGCTGTGGAATGGGGCCCGTGCTCGCATCCGACGTCGAGAGCAAGGTCAAGGCTCTCCCGAAGATTACCGACACCAAGATCGAGATCGTGTTCGATCCGGTCTGGGACCGGAGCATGATGTCCGAGGCGGCAAGGCTGCAACTCGGTATGTACTACTGAGCAGGGCAGCCGCCGAGGTCGGAAGCGTCGGCGCCCGATCCGCACAGGCCTGGCCCGCGGGGCTGTTCTCGCAAGGCTGAGGTCGCCTATGATGGGGAGATGACTGAGCATGCCACCCCATCCACCGGCGGTTCGGGAGCCGGGTTCTGCAGCAAATGTGGAGCGGCCCTTCAGCATGACGCGGCGTTTTGTGCGCGGTGCGGGTTCCCCTCCTCGAAGGTGCCGGTGGAGATCCGGCGCCCCACGGCCGTCACCCTGATCGCCGTTCTCCATTTCGTCGTAGCGCCGTTCATGCTGATCGCGGCGGTGGCGGTATTCGCGTCGATGACCCCGGAAGACAGAGGGTTCACGATCGGCTTCAGCGCTTTCCTCGTCCTGATTGGCGGTCTGCAGATCGCGATTGGCGTCGGGCTCCTCCGGCTCCGCGAATGGGGGAGATTGCTCCAATTCGCGGTCTCGATCCTGGGTTTGCTCGCCTTTCCTCTCGGCACGATCGTCAACGGTCTCATTCTTTTCTACATCACCCGACCGGGCGTGAAAGTTCTCTTCTCCGGAAAGAGTGCCGGTCAACTCACCGATCATGAGAGAGCCGCGGTTCTCCAGCTCACGAGCGGCTCTGGCTCCTCGGTTGCCGTAGCCGTCGCTATCGGACTCATCGTGCTCGTCGGATTCGGCGGCATCCTGGCCGCGATCGCGGTTCCGAATCTCCTGACGGCGATTCAACGGTCGAAGCAGAAGCGGTCCATGGCCGATATGCGATCGATTGCCACCGCCCTCGAGGCTCGCGCCACCGATACGAATGAATATCCGGACGTCGGCTCGGTCAACGAGCTCGGGCCGCTGCTCGTCCCGACTTACATTCGTGCCCTGCCGGAGCTGGACGGCTGGGAAAGGAGCTTCGAGTACGCGTGCTGGAGCTCCGTGGAAGGGACACCCTGTGACTCCTACCTGCTGCTGAGCCGCGGAAAAGACGGGGCTCCCGAGGCAAAGGAGCTCGATCAACTCGAGGGACCGACGACCAACTTCGACTGCGACATCCTCTACGCGAATGGATCTTTCATTCAGTGGCCGGGGGGAGCCCACGTCAGCCAGTAACGATCCCACTTCGCTTCCCTGAGAAAAAAGGCGCCCCTGCGGGCGCCTTTTTCAACCTGCCGGTTTCGACGGAAATCTACTTGTGGTCGTTGAAGAACGTCCAGTGCCCGAGCGTGTGGTTCTGCTGGAGCTGCTGAGCCTGGAGGTAGCCGTCGATCGCCGTAAAGACAGCGACGAGGAAGGCTCCGAGTCCGCAGGTCGGGATGGCGAGGATGAGCGCTGCAACGAGAGCGGCGATTCCCTTCTGCCACTGTCCGTACCAGAAGTAACCGACGCAGATCAGGAAGAGGTTCAGAAGAAGGGCGATCACCGGCTCCTTCGGGGGCGTCGGAGGATAAATCAGTTCCTGGCTCCCCGGAGTGGGGGCCTGGGATCCCGGAGGTGGCGGGGGCGGTGTCTGGCTTCCGCCCGGAGGGGTCGGCGGCGTGTAGCCTCCGCCCGGAGGATTCGTGTCCATGGTGGTCTCCTGTTCTAGGCCTTGTCGGCCATGTCGGAAATGACGGGGAAGCGCATCCGCTCACCACGAATCGCCTTCATGATTGCCATGATGAAGATCACGATGTAGCCGATGCTGATTCCGCAGCTGATGAGGGTGACGATCATTCCGAGTCCGCACCCGACGCTGTCGAGGACGAACACCTGAAGGACCCACCAGACGATCGAGACCAGAAAATAGGCCGCGAAAAGAAGCAGCCCGTTCATCGCGTGCCACTTCACCTCCCGGTCATCCTTTTTCGCGATCAGAGGAACGATGCCGAGAAAGTAGATGTACGAGAGCGCCAGCATGAGCGTCCGGTCGGAGCTCCCTCCCGGCGGAGGCGCACCCGCACCTGGCGGCGGTGGAGGAGGAGGCGGTGTATAGCTGCCGCCTCCCGGAGGCGGAGGAGGAGGAACGGACGGATTCTCAGTCATTAGAGATCTCCCTCAGAAATTTGCTTGGTCCGGAACATGATGATTTTACCAGACCACGAACGGGGGGCGCTCGTCAATGCCTGCGCGCTGCACCACGGCGTGCCACCGCGATCTCCATGGGAATGATCACGAGCACCGCCGAGAGCCCGAGCGCGGCGGTGACCGGGAGTGCCCACGCGATGCCCTCCTCGTCGAATCCGAAGAACCTGCGCAAAAGGAATCGCCAGAGGGGGCGGGCGACCAGAAACATCACGACGCCGACGTAGAGAAGAGAGAGGGCCATGTAGGCGAGTCCGCTGAGCGAAACGGCCAGCTCGGTCGGGTTCTCGCTCTTGAAATCGGGGGCCATCGCTCCGAAGCCGACGCCCATGCTGACGAGCGTGAAGGTGGTGATGAGCGACCCACTCAGGGTCCAGGCCCAGATGGGGCCCCGGGCGTCGAGCAGGAGATTCGCCATGACGGTCAGCAGGAGCCCGAGAACGATGAGTGGCGCGGCGTAGACGCCGACCTTCGTCCAGAGAATCCGGCGGATCGAGATCGGAGCGCTTTCCAGCAGCCAGAATTGCTTTCCCTCGGCGGAGAGCGAGGGGAAGGCGAACCGGAGGCTGATCGCGGCGATGACGAATCCGGACATCCCGAGGTTCAGGTAGGCCAGAAGAACGGCGCGGAAGTCGCCTTCGAGCGGCATCATCTGGATGTTGTAGAGGTAAATGAAGAGCAGGGCGACCATCATGAACAGCTGGGACCACTGCGCGGCGTCGCGCGTCACGATGCGCACTTCCTTCCCGAGCATCGCGCGCGTCTGAGGATCCGCTCTCCGCATCAGCCGGTCGAGAAATCTCGTGGCGGGATGAGCTCCGAGTGCGACTGGCGCGGAGGTTTCCCGCGAGCGCACCCAGGCCACGTAGTAGGTCTTCCACGCGGCGATGAGAAACGTTCCGACGGCGAGCAGCGCCAGCCCGGCGAGCCGCGCCCACCGCGCGGCCGGAAACTCCGGCTCGAGTCCGTCCATGACGAGCGCGGCGAGCCATGAGCTGGGAAGAAGATCGGCGGAGGGGAGCCGGATCGCCTGAAGAACGGCGATCACATCATCGGTCTGGATGTCGGCGAACAGCCGTTCCGGTCGCGCCATGCGAATGCCGACGACGACGAGCGAAAGCACGAGAATCGCAAGCGTCATCGCGATCTGGTGGACGCGCCGGACCGGGAAGTAGCGGACCAGGAGAAGAATCAGTGTTGCCGCGAATCCGACGGGAACGATCAGCAGCAGGATCAGACCCAGCGTACCCGAGAGGGTGAACGCCATTCCCGCTCCCGTCACGTGCTGGAGCGCCAGAAGAAGAGGAATGAGGAAAAGAACGACGAGGTAGGCGCTCTGCGCCGCGATTCCGGCGAACCGGCCGAGGGCCAGGCGGACGCGCGGAAGCGGAGCCGCATGCAAAAGCTCGAGATCGAGGTCGGTGAACAGCCCGCCGATCGACGCCGTCATCGCCGAGAAAAAGAGGACCATCATCCCGATCAGAAAGACGAGATCGAGAAAGTTCTCGATCAGCCCGAGGGCGAAGATCGGAGTCAGCTCCTCGATCTTCCTGGCGGCAGTGAAGAGCTTCACGAAAATCCGATAGTCGGCGTAGAGGAAGGTGCCGACCAGCGAAAGCACGACGGCGGCGCGCGCGACCGTGGCGAGAGACCAGGGGCGGCCACGGGCAATGAGAAGGCGCAGACCCCACATGGGCGGAGATTATACGGATGGGGGGAGGGAAGGGTTGAGAAGGCAAGCCAGAAACCAGAAGCCAGAAGAAAAGGCGAAGTCAGAAGGCAGAAGTAAGAGCAACGGCAAGATCCACTCGTCATCCTGAGGAGTGCCGCGCTGCAGTTGAATTCGGGAGAATCGCGAGCGCGACCGAAGGATCTCAAAATGGCAGGATGTCGCCACCTGCCCGTTTCCCCCGCACTGGCCAACGCGATCCTCGCATCTTGAGATTTTTCGGTCGCGCCCACTTCTATCGCGGCTGCCAGATCCCCGCGGCGCTCCCTCAGAGGCTGTGAAAGAAACCAGAGGGCCCGCAACCCGAAGGGCTGGTGGAGGTTGCGGGCGATCTCCGCGTCGCTCGTCGTCAACGATGCCACCGCATCGCCTCCTCCTCGCTCCTTGATCTCGCCTCGCAAGCTCCACCAGCGCGGCTCCTCTGGTTTCTTTCACAGCCTCTCAGGATGACGAGCCCTCGGCCTTTGATCTTTCGTCTGGCTTCTGGCTTCTGGTTTCTGGCTTGTCTTCTCTACTCCTCGGTGAGGGACTTCACTTCCTCGAAGAACTTCATCGTTTCGTCGAAGCGCGCCGAGCGGCGCTTGCCCCGCTCGAGTCCGAGCTCGACGAGCCGCTCGATCAGCTGGCTGTACTTGATCTCGGTCGCCTCCCACAGTTTCGGGAACATCGAGATCCGCGTGAAGCCGGGAATCGTGTTGATCTCGTTGAGGAAAATCCTGCCCGTCCCCTTTTCGAGGAAGAAATCGACGCGGGCGTATCCGGATGCGCCGACGGCTCGGAACGCGGCCACGGCCAGTTTTCGGATCTCCTCGGTCTTCTCGGGAGGGAGATTGGCGGGGATCTGCAGGGTCGACTTGTCGTCGATGTACTTGTCTTCGTAATCGTAGAACTCGTGACCGGTGACGATTTCCCCCGGGAGCGACGCCTCCGGCTCGTCGTTGCCGATGACCGATACCTCGATTTCCCGGGCATCGACACCCCGCTCGACGAGGATCTTGTCGTCGAAGCGAAGCGCCTTCCGGATCGCCGGCTCGAGCTCCTCCAGGGTATGGACTTTCGAGACTCCGACCGAGGAGCCGGCGTTGGCGGGCTTCACGAAGAAGGGGAGCCTGAGCGTGTTCGCGATCATCCGCGAGATCCGCTCACGGTCTTTGGTCCACTCGAACTCGGAGACCGGGATGAACTCGGCCTGAGGGAGCTTCGCCCAGGCGAAGGCGTACTTCATCATCCACTTGTCCATCCCTACCGACGATCCGGTCACGCCGCTCCCGACGTACGGAAGCCCGATGATCTCCAGGTATCCCTGCAGGGTGCCGTCTTCGCCGAACGTGCCGTGGACGATCGGGAAGGCGATATCGATGTCGTTCGCGCGAGCCCACTGGGGGAAGGCGAACTCGGGGTCGCCAACGCTCGATTTGCGGCGTCCGGCGAGCGCCTCGGTGCTCTCTTCCGGCGGAAGAAAACGGCCGTCCCGGGCGATGCAGATGGGGATGATCTCGAGCCGTTCCTTTGGAGCAGCGTCGCGGATCGATCGAGCGGAGAGGATGGAAACGTCATGTTCCGCGCTCCTCCCTCCGAAGAGAAGGGCGACACGAATCAGGCTCATACAAGCTCCATGGGCGAAGACTCAAGGGCGCCCGACCGGAGTCGCGGAGCCCTGGTGCGGTCCCGACTTTCAAATTCCGCGCCGCGCCCTCTCGATCCCCGGTCCATCAGGCGTGCAGGAGCCCCCGTCAGGGCATCGGGATGCTGCCGAGCAGGTACTTGAGATCCTCGTCGGTCCAGCTGATTCCGGCGCCGAAAAGAAGGGCGGGGTCGTTGAGGATGTCCTCGACGCCGCTGTTCAGAAACAGTGCCGGTGCATTCCTTCTCTCGCCGCGAATCTTCCACTTGCCCAGAACCCGCATCTGCGGGTAATCGGTGTAGTCGCTTCCGAAGTCGAACACCTCACCCGTGACCCGGAGCTTTTCGTGGCCGGTCCAGTCGACGCCAAATCCGCCGAACGAGTCGACCAGGCCCATGCGGATCCGCCAGTCGTCGTACTTCCATCCGACCTGCGCGGAGATGAGGAAATCGCGGTCCCACTTGGTCGTCCGCTCGATCGTGGTGGTCGTGACTCCGTCGACGATCGTAGTCTTCTCGACGAGCTTCTCGTTCCGGTCTCCACGCGCGTCACTCGTCGCGCCGACGTGGAGGAAAAGATTTCTTTCGACATTCGGGCTGATCGATCCCGCGAGCTGAAGGCGCGAGGTGCCCTCGAACTGGGCGTTCGGTGTGTCGGTCAGATAGTAGCCGTCGACCCCGAGCTCCAGCCCGATGCGCTTGACGCGGCCGAGAACTTCGCTCAGCTCTCCGACGCCACCCTCGATCGAGCCGAGTGTCGAGGTGAGAGAGTCGTGCGCCTCATCGCTGTAGAGAAGCTTCCCGACGGTTCCTTCCCCGGATCGGACCTGGGAGGTGATGGAGTTGAGATTGTCGGTGGTCGTTTTCAGGTCGGTCGAAAGCGTGCGGAGGTTCTGCACGAGGGCCCTGACGTCGTCGCGATTCTCGCCCACCGTCCCCCCGATCGAACCGGCGACCCGGTCGATCGAGGCCGCAATGCGTGGGATCTCGACCCGCAGATCGGCCGTGATCTGGCGGAAGTTCTCGGCCGACGCGTTGATGTTCTCCTCGTTGGCCGCGAGAATCATCCGCAGCCGCCCCGTGGCGTCCTGCACGTTCGTGACGATTTCCTCGAGCCTCTGGGCTCCTTCCGCCCCGCCGAGCGCCGCGCGCAGAGACTCGGTGATCGCCTTGACGTCTTTGGCGATCTCGCTGACCTGCGCGGTCACGTCGTCGATGGAAGCGGACGAGGAGCCCTGAAGTTGAATCGTCTCCTCCTCCGCGGCCGCGATCGCAGGCGCGTTTCGCGCGCCCGGGTAGAGCTCGATGTACTTCTCCCCGAGAAGGCCCAGGTTCGCCACGCTGACACTCGCCCCGCGCCGGAGCTGGACGTCGTCGCGAATCTCCAGAGTGACCAGCGCGCGCCCGTCCGCGGTGAGCGAAATCCTGGACACCTTTCCGACCCGCACGCCGGCGACGCGGACGGTCGACTTCTCGTCCAGCCCCGCAACCGAGTCGAAAAGAACCTGGACTTCTTTCGTCTTCCCCCCGCCGAGCTGAATGTCTTCAACCCGCAGAACGAAGTAGCCGAGGATCGCGAGGATCACGACCATGAAAACGCCGAGTTTCGCTGCTGAGCTCATAGATTTCTTCCGGCCTCCCCCGGGCGGCCACTGACAATTCTGCCCCATTCTCCGGCGAAGGGGTGAATCGCTTCCGCGTCTCCCATCCGCCCGCTCAACGGTAGTGGGCCGGATCGATCCCCGCGTCCCTCATCATCGCGAACAGCGTCGAAAGTGGCAAACCCACCACATTCGTGTAATTGCCGCGCACGGCCTCGATGAACATCGCACCGATCCCCTGCACGGCGTACGAGCCGGCCTTGTCCATCGGTTCTCCGGTGTCGACGTACCACCCGATCTCCTCGGGCTGCATCTTCACCATCTCCACCTCGGTCGTCGTCACGGTCACGCGCCGCCATCCGAACTCCTCGTTGACCAGAGCCGTGCCGGTATAGACGACGTGCTGCCGGCCCGCGATCCGGCCGAGCATCGCCACCGCGTGAGCGCGATCCGAGGGCTTTTCGAGAACTTCCCCCTCGAGCCAGACCCCCGTGTCGGCGGCGATGACCCACGCCGCGGGATGCCGCCCGGCCACCGAAATCGCCTTCTCCAGCGCCAGCCGTTCAACATAGCGGTCGACATCCTCGTCGGCACCCCGGACCTCCTCCACGTCGCTGGTGACCACCTCGAATTTGAGGCCGGCGGCGTCGAGCAGCTCGCGCCTGCGGGGAGAGGCGGAAGCGAGAATCAGCTTCACGGGCGCTCACCGGCCTCTCCAGCATGGACCACCCCGACCATGCTCCCCACGAGGTTGAGGCGATAGACGACTCGGCGTCGGCTTCCCCGAAGAACCCAGAAACCGCGAAGCGAACCGAGCAGCGGTGCGCCGGCGATCGGGTTCTTCGCGAGTTGCTCGAGCTCCTCCCGGCTGACCGTTGCTCCCGCGCGGCGAGCCACCACGACGTTCTCGAACGCCGGCCCCTCCGCCAGATCCTTTTTCACCAATTCCGCCTCTCCGGCCCGGATCTGCTCCACGGCAGTCGGATCGGCCTCGAGATCGATCGTTTCGCGGAGGGAGATGAACTCGTCCCAGGAGATGAGAACTGCGATCGGCGACCCCGTGCGAGTGATTGCCGTCCGCCGCCCCATCACCTCGGTGGCGAGCACGGCCGCGCGGGCGGGATGATCGACGGAATCGACATCCAATTTATCATGATATAAATCCATAATGGTTATCGTGTTTGATCGCTACTCGAGGCGTTCGTAAATCAAAGCTGTAAAACATTTACGACATATACAGCACAAATAGTCGCTACTAATCATGACTGTGAATGGATAGTGTCATTCAGATACGCGCGAAACTCCTCGCCAAGTTCGGGATGCTTGAGGGCGTAGTCGAGCGTGGCTTTGAGGTAGCCGAGTTTCTCGCCCGCGTCGTAGCGTTTCCCCTCGAACACATAGCCGTACACGTCGCCGGATTCGATGAGCTTGAGAAGGCCGTCGGTCAGTTGGATCTCGCCGCCGGTGCCCCGCCCCGTGTTTTCGAGGATCTCGAAAATCTCGGGCGGGAGGATGTAGCGGCCGATGATGGCGTAATTGGAGGGAGCCTTCGACTTCGGTTTCTCGACCATGTCCTTGAGGCGGAAGAGACGGTCGCTGACTTTGTCGCCGGAGATGATGCCGTAGCGGTGTGTCTCGGAGGGAGGGACTTCCATCAGCGCAATGACGGGGCGGCCGGTCTCCCGATAGACTTTCATCATCTGGTGGAGGCAGGGGGGATCGGCGAGGATCACGTCGTCGGGAAGGACGACGGCAAACGCCTCGTCACCGACGGCCGGCGCGGCCTGGAGCACGGCGTGGCCGAGTCCGAGCTGCTGCTTCTGCCGTACGGAGATCACGTGAGTGAGGCCGGCGATCTCCTCGACCTCGGCCAGAAGGACCTTCTTGTCGCGTTCGCGGAGGGAGGCTTCGAGCTCGAAGGAGCGATCGAAATGGTCGAGGATCGAGTCCTTGCCGCGGGAAGTGATGATGACGATGCGGCCGAGCCCCGACTCGAGAGCCTCCTCGACGCCGTACTGAATCACGGGTTTGTCGACGAGGGGCAGCATTTCCTTCGGAATCACCTTGGTCGCGGGGAGGAAGCGCGTGCCGTAGCCGGCGCAGGGAAAAACACAGGTTCTGAGGCGTTTCATGGGCGCGCATTCTATCGGCCGGCGTCGGAATGGGCCAGCCGGGAGGAAATGAGAAAGGAAACAAACTGTTATCGCCGGGGCAGGGAACTTGCTTCTGGGGCCGCAGCGACGGCTGATGATTCCCGAGTGATGGGTGGCATGCGCAGACTGACGACGTTCCTTTTCGCACTTCTCGTGATTTCCCTCCCGGCCGCAGGGTCGACGTGGAGCCGGGCCGGGCTGTTCGGCGCGGACGTCCGCGCGCTGGTGGCCGATCCTCGCAATCCCGATCTCCTCTATCTCGGCACGAGTCAGGGCGAGGTGTACTCGTCCTCGGACGGGGGAGCCTCGTGGACCAATCCCCGCGGTTCAGTCCCCTTTCCCGGATACGTGGTCGAAAATCTGCTGGTCGACTCCCGAGGCCGGCTCTGGGCCGCGAGCTGGGGGCTCTGGCGGGGCGGAGTGATCGCGGTTTCCTCGGACGGAGGAAAGACGTGGGAGCGACGGGACAAGGGGGTCGAGGAGCTCTCGATCCGGGCGTTTGCCGTGAGCCCGCACGAGTTGGTGGCCGGTGGATTGGCCGGCGTCTATCGCTCGCGCGACGACGGCAGGAGTTGGGTCCGGATCTCTCACCAGGTGAATGTCGGATCGGTCGCGATCGACCCAAGGAATCCGGACACGATTTACATCGGCACCTTCCGCCAGGCCTGGCGCACCGACGACGGCGGGAAGAGCTGGACGCACATCGCGAACGGGATGGTGCTCGACACCGACGTCTCGTCGATCAACATCTGTCCGAAGAACCCCGACGACATATGGATCTCCACCTGCGGGTGGGTCTACAACTCGCTCGACCGCGGCCAGAAGTGGACCCGCTACAAAGACGGCTTTGAAAATCGACGCATTCACACGGTCGAACGACACCCCCTCGATGACGACATCGTCTTCGCCGGCTCGGTCGCGGGTCTGTACGTGACCCTGAACCGTGGAGCGAGCTGGGCGCTCATCTCGCCCGACACATTCGTGGTCAACGCGATCACGATCCACCCGCAGCGTCCCGAGAGGATCGTGCTCGGAACGGAAGCCGACGGGGTCTATGTCTCGGAGGATGCGGGAAAGAGCTGGAGGCGATCGAGCCGTGGGCTGCACAACGTGCGCGTCGCTTCCGTCATCCCCGACCCGGAGATCGAAGGACAGGTTTACGCGACCGTCACCTTCGGCGGTTCGGCTTCGGGCCTGTACGTTTCGAGCGATGGCGGAGCGAACTGGAGCCGTCTCAATCAGACTCCGATTCCGGAGATTCTCTCGCTCGCGGTTCGCAAGGGGGGGAATCCCCGCTTCGTCGCGGGAACCGAGCGGGGGTTCTTCTACAGCGCCGACGGAGTCATCTGGGAACGGGCCGACCCTGCCATCACTCCGGTCCGCGTCGACCGGATTCTCGAGTACAGCTCCGAGAGGCTCTTCGCAGCCACTGCCCTTGGCGTGTTCACGTCGAAGGACGGCGGACGGAAGTGGTACCGGCTGGGTCTCGAAGATCGGACGATCGATATCGCCCTCGGGTGGATCAAGTCCGGTCCGGCGCTCTACGCGCTCACGGCCGCCGGGCTGAAGGTGTACGACGGAACATCGTGGACCCAGGTCAAAGGGTTGCCCGTGACCGGGACGATGCTTGCGGTCCGGCGCGAGTCCGGGCGCGATCTCGTCGTCGTGGCTGGCGCGAAGGGAATCCACGCCGGGTGGGTCGACGAGGCTCGCATCTGGAACCCCTCACCGAGCCCGGTCGGCGGCGAGGGCGCCACGGCGTTCACCCCACTCCATTCCCGGGGATCGATCATCGTCAGTTTCAACGACCGGCACGAGATCCATCTCCGCAACGGGGATTCGACTTCGTGGGAACGCGTGGGGATTCCGACGACTCTGCGCGACCTCTCCGGCGTCGCCGAGGATCCGTTCAGGAAGGGGAGGTTCTACCTCGGAACTCACGGGCAGGGAGTGCTCATCTGGGACGCCAGCGAGCCGCGTGCCGCCGCGTCGAACCTGGCCGTGCCTGCCGCGCGTCCTGCGCTCGGTGGCGGCTCGCGCTGACCCCCGTCAGGGGCTCTTCACGTAGCGAACGACGAGAAATCCGAGTCCCTGCTCCCCGAATGCTCCTTTCGGCTCGAGGGACGCGAAGACGTAGATCTCCGGATCGCTGCCGTCGTACACCAGGGTCCGCGGAGACTCGGTCTGGCGGGCCGGCTTGCCGTGCTCGGATCGCAGCCGGAGCGCGTTCTCCTTCCACGCCGTTCTGATCTGGGGAAGGAAATCGATCAGCTCGAACCGGATCGACCGGAGGCGGTCGTTCTCGAAGGCGAGAGTGATCATCCGTTTCTCGGAGACTTCGATGAGTCTGTGGCCCGGTTCCTTCCCTTCCTGCGAGGAGAGACCCGCGCGTGTGATGGCCGTCTCGGCTTCCGCTCCGGTCATCCCCAGGGTGAGGTGGAAGCGCGCGGGGCTCATCCAGGCCGTTTGCGCCTCAGGGGCGACTCCGCCCAACAGAAGCGAGATCAGGAAGAGCGCGGTCATGCCGGATCTAGTGTACGACCGATTCGACCTTCGTCGAGCGCCACGACTGCACGGTCGAAATCGCCATGGCGATGTGGCGGCCCACCTCGTCCCACTTCTTGGCGCGGACGAGATCGGGAGGAGCGATGGAGCCGGCCATGTTGAGAGCCACCGTGCCGGCCGCGAGGTAGGGCTCGATCTGATCGATCCCGACGGGGCCACCGGCGAGCATGGGGACGTCGCGAATCGGCTGCCGGATGGTCCGGATGTAATCGGGCCCTCCGAGCAGGCCGGCCGGATAGACCTTGATGACGTTGGCGCCGAGCTCCCAGGCGTGGATGATCTCGGTCGTTGTCGCGGCTCCCGCGACGCAGAACAGGTCGTGTTCGGCGGCGTAATCGATGACGGTGACGTCGGTATGGGGGGAGACCAGAATCTGGGCACCCGCGCGGCGAGCATCGGCTGCCATGTTCGACCCCCGCACGGTCCCGGCAGCGAAGACGATTCCGCCCCCGCCGTACTGGCCGACGAGGCGCTCGAGGATCTCGACCGCGTCCGGAGTCGTCATCGTGATCTCGATGACCCTCAATCCGTGCTCGGCGTAGGTCCTGGCGAGTTGCAGAGCGGTCTCGGGATCCTCTTCCCGAACCACACCGATGATGACATTGCGCTTGACGTGCTCGAACAGATCTTCGCGGCGACCCATGGCGCCGAGCCTACCACGATCCGACCACCGAAGCGGGGGCGGTACGGGACGATTCCGTATCTCCGGCGCACCAGTGCTAATCTTGAGGAAAGGACGGGAAAACCACGATGGCGCTCGTGAACAGGGCAGTCAACGAGATCACGCTGAAGCTGGTCTATTACGGACCGGGACTCTGCGGAAAGACCACGAATCTCGAGAGAATTCACGGCGACTCGAAGCTCCAGAACAAGGGAAAACTCCTGTCGATGTCGACCGAGACCGACCGGACGCTCTTCTTCGACTTCATGCCGATGGAGCTCGGCACCGTCCGGGGCCAGAAGATCCGCGTGCAGCTCTATACGGTTCCCGGCCAGGTCTTCTACAACGCCACTCGCAAACTCGTTCTTCGGGGCGCCGACGGCGTGGTCTTCGTCGCCGACTCCCAGCCTTCGATGCGGGAGTCGAACGTCGAGAGCCTCGCCAACCTCGAAGAGAATCTCCGGATCAACCGCCTCGATCCCGCGAAGATCCCGATCGTCTTTCAGTTGAACAAACGCGATCTTCCCGAGCTCGATTCGGTCGACGAAATGAGGGCCTACCTCGGCGCGGGCAATGCTCCCGTGGTCGAGGCTTCGGCACTCGACGGCCGGGGGGTGCGCGAGACTCTCCAGAAGGCGATCTCCGGGATCCTCCAGAACATCAAGAACAACGTGGACATCGCTCTTCGCGTCGACGAATCAGCGGCATCGCCGGTGTCCGACGAGCCCGAGCTGCCCCCGGCCGTGGCTGCGCCGCCCGCTGCAGCCACGCCGGAGCACGAGGCGCTTTCCGAGCTGCTCGAACAGACCCTGCACATGATTCAGCAGCTTCAGGCCGCCCTCGACGACGTACGCCAGCAGCAGGCGCGAATCGAGGCCCGCCTCGAACAATCCGGCTCCCGCGAGACCGCCTGAGGCCCTCGCCCACCTGATTCCTCCGGAGGACCCGAAAGTGACCTGGTACAGCGAATGGTTCGGCGAGGAGTATCTCGATCTCTACTCCCACCGCGATGAAGAGGAAGCGCGCAAGCACGTCACTTTCTTCCGGTCCCAATTCGGCATCATCCGCGGTCCCATTCTCGATCTCGCCTGCGGTCAGGGACGCCACATCCGTGAATTCAGAACCGCCGGCTACCAGGTGACCGGCTGCGATCTCTCCTGGATTCTCCTGCGCCACGGAATCATCGACCTCGGACCGATGCCCGTCGCGCGGGCAGACATGCGCGTGCTCCCGTTCGCCGATGGAACGTTCGACGCGCTGGTGAACTTCTTCACGAGCTTCGGCTACTTCGACGAAGCAGAGGAAAATCTCCGAACCGTGCGGGAGATGGCGCGCGTGCTGTCGAATGGAGCGCCGTTCCTTTTCGATTACCTGAACGTTCATCGCGAGCTCGAGAGGCTCGTCGAAAGAGAAGAGAAGACCAGCGAGAAGGGAACGGTTCTCATCGAGCGCTGGTTCGATTCCGCCTCGCGGACTTTCAACAAGCGGATCACGATCGGCGAGAGACGATTTCTGGAACGGGTGAAGGGATATGATCTCGACGAGATCACGGCCATCTTCGCGGCAGGGGGTATGGCGATCCGAGAGGTGTACGGCGACTTCGACGGCGGCGATTTCGGCGCCAAGAGCCCGCGGCTGATCCTCCTCGGCACTCGAAGGCGATGACGACGACGCAGCAGACGAAGGGGACCGCGGAGTATCCGCTCGCCGTCTATCCCGGAATCGGGAAATTCGCCCTCGATCTCGTCATGGGGTCGGAAGCGGCTTCGAGCCTGCTCCCCCGTCCCGACTGGAAGGCGATGGGCCGCGACCGGGCGCCCGCGCGCGACCGATCGGCGCTGGCCGCGGCGCTCGTGGATTCGAACCTCGCCTGGCGCAACGACGTCGCCGCTCCCGTCGCTCGCTGGGCATCGGGGGAGGCGGTCGCCGTCATCGCCGGTCAGCAGGCCGGCCTCGGCGGTGGTCCTCTTTACACTCTCGCGAAAATCGCATCTCTCCTGTCGGCCTGCGGCCGGCTCGAGAACGACGGGGTCCCCGCCGTTCCTTTTTTCTGGATCGCCACCGAGGATCACGATTTCGCCGAGGTCTCCACGTTCCTCTTCCAGAGCGCCTCGACCAACACGCTGCTGCGTTCGAAGAGGAGTCCGTCCGTCCGGGAGCCAATCGGTTCGCTTCCGATTCCGGAAGACCTCCGCCGCGAGCTGATCGGGCTCATGGGTGCCGAAAAGGCGTGGCTAAAGCCGGGAGTCTGCTTTGGCGATTCGTTCGCGCTCCTCCTCTCCGAGGTTCTGGGCGCGCGGAAGGTGGTGCTGGTCGATTCGCTGCTCCCACAGATGCGGAAAGAGGGAGCACCGATTCTGAACGCCCTGGCCGGCCGGCTCGGGGAGGCGGAAGAGGCGGTCCAGAGAAGGTCGAAAGCGATCGAAGCCGCGGGATACCGGCCGCAGGTCGAGCCGGGCCCCGAGGGGCATTACGCGCTGCTCTATGTGATCGAGTCGAGTGGGGAGCGGATCGCGATCGTGCCGCGAGGGGAAGGATTCGCGATCGGCTCGCACCGGCACAGCATGGGCGAGCTCGAACGCCGCATCGGATCCGCTCCGGAGACGATCTCGACGGGCGCTCTGGCGCGTCCGCTGCTTCAGGATTACGTCTTCGAGCCCGCGCTCTTCATCGGCGGCCCGGCGGAGGTGGCCTACTACGCGCAGGTCACGGCGCTGCACGAGATGTTCGGCGTCGCTCTCCCGGCCGTCGCGCTGCGGGGTCATGCCCTGGTGGCCCCGGCCCGGAGAATGAGGGCGCTCGAGCGGTACGCCATCGAACTGCCGGAGCTGTTCGGCCCGCTGGAGGAAGCGGTGAACCGCCGCGAAGAGGAACTGGTCCGGAAGGTTCACGAGGAAGCAGGCAGAGGGCGCGAGACGCTCGATGAGATGATGAAGCGGCTTTCCGCGATGGCGTTGGAGGGAGATCCGGGGCTGGAGCGGGCGATGAAACGGACGCGGAGGCGGATCGATCACCATCTCGAGACGATGGCCCGGCGGGCCGAGCGCGCGATTGCCAGAAGGGACGAGGAGCGGTGGGTCGCCCTCTCGAGATTGCAGCAGATCCTCTACCCGAATGGGCAGGCTCAGGACCGAGTTGCCGGATGGCTCGGATGGTGGCTTGCCTATGGAGACGAGCTGATGAATCGGCTCGTGGATGCAGCCGAGCCCGACGCCGCGGAGTTTCGAGTCGTGGCGATCTGAAGGAGAAGCATGGCGGCCAGGAAAAGCGGAAAAAAGACCTCGAAAGTCGACATCATCGCCTTCGGTGCGCATGCGGATGACGTGGAGCTCGGATGCGGCGGCACGCTGCTCGAGGCCGTCCGCCGGGGACAGAAGATCGGGATCGTCGACCTGACTCGCGGGGAGATGGGGACGCGCGGAGAGCCGGAGACGCGAAGGCGTGAGTCCCTCGCCTCGGCGAAGATTCTCGGGGCCGAGTTCCGGGAGCTCTTCGATTTCGGGGACGGAAACCTGGCGACGGGCCGCGAGCAGGAGCTCGAGCTCATCCGGATCATCCGCGAGTGGAGGCCTTCGATCCTGCTCGCGCCCTGGCCCGATGACCGCCACCCCGATCACACGAGGAGCGGGCAACTGGTGACCGATGCCTGGTTCTACGCGGGGCTCGTGAAGATCGAAACGGGCCAGAAGGCGCACCGCCCCGATATGGTCGTCTATTACCTGCAGAATTATCAGCTTCAACCGAGCTTCGTTGTCGACGTGACCCGATCTTTCGCGAAGAAGATGAAGGCGATTCGAGCGTACGGCTCCCAGTTTCACGATCCCGAGTCGAACGAGCCGCTCACCTTCATCGCGAAGGAGGGTTTTCTGCCGATGATCGAGGCGAGAGCACGCCACTTCGGCGCTTTGATCGGGAAGGACTTCGGAGAAGCGTTCGTCACCAGGCAGCCGCCGCAGGTCGACGATCTCGTCGCCGCCTACCGGGGGAGAGAGGTCAAGTGAAGGTCGGAATCACGTGTTACCCGACATTCGGCGGATCGGGCGTCGTCGCCACTGAGCTGGGCATCGCTCTCGCGAAAAGGGGCATCGACGTTCACTTCATCAGCTACGCGCTTCCGTCCCGTCTCAGCACCCTGCACGAGCGGATACGCTTTCACGAAGTCGCGATGATGAACTACCCACTGTTCGACAACTTCCCGCCGTACACGCTCGCCCTCGCGACGAAGATGGCGGAGATCGCCGAGTACGAGGACCTCGATATCCTTCATGTTCACTACGCGATTCCTCATGCGATCAGCGCTTATCTCGCCCGCCAGATGCTGAAGGACCACCCGATCAGGGTCGTGACGACGCTCCACGGGACCGACATCACGCTCGTCGGCCGCGATCCGAGCTTCCTGCCGATCACGCGGTTCGGCATCGACAGCTCCGACGGGGTCACCGCGGTGTCCGCGTGGCTGCGCGACGAGACAACCGAGTTTCTCGAGGTCAAGCGGCCGATCGAAGTGATTCACAACTTCGTCGATCCGGCCCGGTTCCGGAAGAGCAGCAACTTCTTGTGCGATGGCTTCGTGAAGCCCGAGGAGATGCTGCTCGGGCACATCTCGAACTTTCGCCCGGTGAAGCGGGTGCTGGACGTGATGGAAATCTTCCTCCGGGTGCAGCGTGAGATTCCGGCGAAGCTCGTCATGATCGGTGATGGTCCCGAGAGGTCCCGGGCGGAAGCGTTTTCCCGCGAGCACCGGATCACGGACCGCGTCCTGTTCCTGGGCAACGTGCCCGAGCTCGAAGAAGTGGTCGCCGCGCTCGACCTGTTCCTCCTTCCATCAGAGACCGAGTCTTTCGGAATGGCGGCTCTCGAAGCGCAGGCCTCGGAAGTTCCGGTCATCGCGAGCATGGCAGGCGGGCTTCCCGAGGTCGTCGCGAACGGCGAGACCGGCTACCTTCTTCCGGTCGGCGATACCGACGGAATGGCCACCCGCGCAATCGAGCTGCTCCGGGACGACGACCGGCGACAGGAGATGGGAGAAGCAGGGCGGCGGCGTGCGATCGAGCTCTTCCATGTCGACCGCATCGTTCCGCGATACATCGCGTTCTACGAGTCGGTGATGCAGGCGGAGAGGCGGGAGGGCACGGACAACCGTCGCGGCGAGCCCGTGCTTTGAAATCCCGGCCCTGCCCGGGAGGTTACAATCATCCCGATGGGCACGATGAAACGGGCGCTGGAGCAGGAGGTCGAACGCTTCCGGGGATATCTCCAGCAGCAGGGCCTGAAGCTGACGAACGAGCGTGACTCGCTCGTCCGCGAGATCTTCTCGACTCATTACCATTTCGAGGCGGAAGAACTGCTCGAGAAGCTGAGGAAGAAGAAGACGAAAATCTCACGGGCGACGATCTATCGGACGCTCGAGCTTCTCGTGAAATCGGGGATGGTCCGCCGGGTTCACCTCGGCGAAGATCACTATCACTACGAGCGCGTGATGGGCGACGACGCCCAGCACGGTCACCTGATCTGCACCACATGCGGCGCCGTGATCGAATTTCACGACGAGGCTCTCGAAGCGCGCCAGTTGCAGATCTGCGAGAAGAACCGATTCACCCCCACGTTTCACAACCTCCAGATTCTGGGGGTCTGCGGATCGTGCAGGAAGAAGGGTGAAGAGCCCGAGGTCATGGATCGACTGAAGAGTTATCCGACCGCTGTCGATCTGCGAAGGTAGAAGCTCAGTCCTGCCCGAGCTCCGGCAGCCGGGCGATCATCCGATCGAGCCGCTCCAGGGTCTGCTGCTTCCCGAGGAGCGCCACGACGTCGAAGATCGGCGGACTCGCCAGTTTTCCGGTCAGCGCGACCCGCAGCGGATGGATGTATTTGCCGGCGGAGTTGCCGCGCGCTTCCGCGAGCTCACGCAGCGCGGCTTCCGTGGTCGCCGTGTCGAAGGGCTCGAGAGCCGCGAGTGCGTCCCGCAGTTCCCTCATCCGCTTCTCGAGATCGTCGCCTTTGATGTGCTTCTTCACCGCGTCAACCTCATAGTCGAATGAATCAGCGGCCGCGAAAAAGGGAGCGGCCTGCTCGGCCATCTCTCTCAGAGTGCGGGCGCGCGGTTGGAGCAGGGGGATCGCGCGGAGCAGGCGATCGCGGTCCAGGGACACGCCGAGAAAGGGCTCGAGCAGCGGAATCAGCGCCGCCGGCTCGCTCGCCTGCAGGTACTGGTGATTCAACCAGAGCAGCTTTTCCAGGTCGAAGATCGCAGCTGAGTGGTGAACATCGGCCAGGTCGAACAGCTTCTCTGCCTCATCGCGTGAGATGACCTCGCGGTCTCCCTTCGGCGACCATCCGAGAAGCAGAAGGAAGTTGAACAGCGCCTGGGGAAGAATCCCCATCGACTGGTATTCCTCCACCGATGTCGCCCCGGTCCTCTTGCTGAGCCGTTTGCGGTCGGATCCGAGAATGAGCGGCACATGAGCGAACTCGGGGACGGCGGAGTCGAAGGCCTGAAACAGGAGAACGTGCTTCGGCGTATTCGACAGATGGTCGTCTCCCCGCGCCACCAGGGTGATTCCCATGTCGATGTCGTCGACGACGACCGACAGGTGATAGGTCGGGTTGCCATCCGAGCGAAGAAGGACGAAGTCGTCGATGAGCTCTCCTTCGAACTCCACGCTGCCGCGGATGTGATCGAGGAAGCGGATCGGTCCCTCGGGAACGCGGAACCGGATCACATGCGGCCCCTCGTTCTCTCCGATCGTCCGCTCCCGGCACTTCCCTGAGTAGCGATACTGCCGTCCCCGGGCCTCGGCCTCGGCCCTTTCGGCCTCGAGCTCCTCCACGCCGCATCGGCAGCGGTAGGCGCGCCCCTTCGCGACCAGCTCATGTACCCTCTCGCGATACCGCTCGATCCTGTCGCTCTGGTAGACGGGGCCTTCGTCCCACTCTGCCCCGAGCCACAGCAGGGAGGCGATGATCTGTTCGGCATGATGCTGGCGGGACCTCTCGACGTCCGTGTCCTCGATCCGCAAGATCAGCCGTCCGCCGTGACGCCGAGCGTGCATGAGGTTGAAAATCGCTGTCCTCGCCCCGCCGATATGCAGAAACCCGGTGGGCGAGGGAGCGAATCGGAGTTTCATCGGTTTATCGGGGCTCATCGGGCGGCGATCTTATGAGTCGCCCCCCGACCCGTCAAGAAAGCTCCACCCTGGCGCTACAATCCCCCTGCGCCCATGCCTGAGCGAGCTCATAACGCATCCGGGTTCTCGCTCATCGAGACCCTGATCGCCATCCTGATTCTCGGAATCGTGATTACGACTTCGCTCTTCGTCTATTACGAGCGGGAGCGCCGAATGGTCGAGGCCGGTGAGGTGATGCTCGTGTGGCAGGTCCTCGGGAACGAAGCCGAGGCCAGGCGCTACGCTTCCTGGGCGACGCAGGCTCCCGGACCGCCGCAGTCTTTCTACACCGACCTCGCACTGCTCGGCTCTCTCGAAGACCCCATCGCGGAGGCCGAGGTCGAGCAGGTCGATGCCGAGACCCGCCGGATCCTGCTCAGGGTTTCCTGGCGCGAGGGTCGGCGGGAGGCCATGGCCGAGGTGATCCGGACGAACACGGGAGGAAGTCCGCTGTGGTGAGGCCCCGCAACCGCGGGATGACGATCATCGAGCTCGTCGTTGCGATGGCGGTCTTCTCCGTGTTCATGGTGATTCTCGCCTTGATCGCGGCCGACTTCGCCAGCCTCGAACGGGGAGTCCGCTTCCGATGGTTCCTGCATCCGGATGACGCGGCCGTGATCGCCAGGCTGCGGCGGGACGTTCTCGACAGCACCGGATATCCGGTCGACCATGCCGGAGAGTTGCAGTCCGCGCGGTATCTGATCCTGTCGGTGGGACCGGGGAAGGTGGTGACGTGGAAGTTCACGCCGACGAGTGCGGTCCGCAGCGAATGGACCGGCTCGGCGAAACAGGGGGAGTGGACGGCGAATGCCACGCGCGACTTTTCCATCGGAGCGTGGAGCACACCCAACGATGAGACGGCGGTTCGGGTCTCGGGAAGGAGCAGCGATGGATCGCTCGTCATCGATCAGATCTTCGTGCCGCGGCCGGACTGAGCGCGGCTTCGCGCTGATCACCGCGCTGCTCCTCGCCGTGCTCTTTCTGGGCATGATCGAGCTCGCTCTCGCAGATGCGACGCTGGCCCAGCGGGAAGCGCGGCGCTTTCGCGAGCGGATCGCCAGCCAGATTCTGGCCGACAATGCGATCGAGCTGGCGGCCGCCGGGATGGTGGGAAAGGTGGGCAAGAGCGTGAAAGGCGAGAGCGCCGCGGGAACGATGGAGGGATCCTTCACCCTCCTCCCCGGTGACCGGTTCGAGCTCGCCGGGGAGGGCGTGAGCGCGGCTCTCGACGTGCGCTCGACCGTCGTCCTGCAGGGGCGGATCCTCGGCAACAGGATCGTCATCCAGCAGAGCCGTACGCGCTGAAGCGGCCGCCGAAGGTGAGAGAAGTCGGTGATATAAGGAAGCCGACCCGTTCGTGTTCGAGAACCGAAGCCAGATGACCTCGACAGGGAAGACGCTCCTCACTGCCGCGCTGGTGCTGGCTGGTTGCATCGCCAGGGAAGCGCCAGCGCCGAGCGTGAGGATCGCGACCACGACGAGCCTCGAGAACTCCGGGCTCCTCGAGCAGTTGCGGAGCGCGTTCCTGGCCGACGCCGGAATCGAGATCGAAGCGCACGTCGTCGGGTCGGGGAAAGCGTTCGACCTGGCGCGCGATGGCATCGTCGAGCTGGCGATCACTCACGAGCCCGAGGGTGAAGCGGAACTGCTTCGGACCGGCCAGGTCGATGAGCAGACGGCGTTCATGGCCAATGCGTTCATTCTCGTCGGTCCACCCGCAAACCCGGCCCGCATCCCGCCGGGTCTTCCGCTCATCGACGCAATGCGGCGCCTCCATCAGACGGGCGCGACATTCCTTTCGCGAGGCGACGAGTCCGGCACCCACGTTCGCGAGCGCGACTTGTGGGCCCGCGCCGGCGTCGATCCCGGACAGAGCTCGGGATATCGCAGCATGGGGCAGGGAATGAGCGCGCTCTTGCGTTCCGCCTCGGAGATGCAGGGCTACGCGCTCACCGACGAAACGACTTTCGTTGCGATGAAACCGGTTGTGCGGCTTCAGGAGTTCGCGCGCGGCGGGATTGGATCGGCCAACATCTATCGGGTGTCCTTGATGCGCGGCCGCGGCCAGCAGCCATCGCGGGAGGCGAGGGCCCTCTACGACTGGCTCGTGTCAGAAAAAGGACAGAGTGTGATCGAGGCGTTCGGCCGGAGCACCGGGAGCGGCCTCGTCCCGCTGACGAAGCGTGAAAACGGACAACGGATATCGTACGATGGAGCGTCCTCAGCGGCGGGAGAGATGGGTAACTCCGAGGTGGAGAGCAGCCACCAGGCGGGGCCTGGCTCTGAGCCGACTCCCGAATGGCAGAAGCCAGCAGAATGATCTATGGAACCCTGGTGGCCCAGGGGATCGGCGCGGTGGTCCTCGCCATCCTCCTGCACAGTTTCTATCGCCACTACGGAAAGACCTATCTTCATCGGTGGGGATGGAGCTGGTGGATGCTCGCGGTGTTTGCGGCGGCGAGCATGGGGGCGCGCCAGATGGCGGTCGAGGGGGACTCGACCGATCTGGCGGCGATCGGATTGTCGGTCATCCGGGGAATTACGGGCTACCTCCACGTCGGCCTGATGGCTCTTGGAGGATGGGAACTGGCCCAGCGCAGGCCGGTTCGGCTG
>JBHEOL010000358.1:0-3165 GCA_046261635.1 Thermoanaerobaculia bacterium
TCCGTGCTCCCGGCGAAGTTCCCGAACCTCCTCGTCAACGGCTCCTCCGGCATCGCCGTCGGCATGGCCACGAACGTCCCGCCGCACAACCTCGGCGAGGTCGTCGACGCCTGCCTGATGATGATCGAGAACCCGGAGGTCTCCACGCTCGAGCTGATGCGGGCCGTCCCGGGCCCAGACTTCCCGACCGCCGGCTTCATCCACGGCCTTGACGGAATCAGGCAGGCGTACGAGACCGGCCGCGGCATCATCCAGCTCCGGGCCCGCGCGGAGATCGAGGAGAACAAACGCCACCCCGAGCGGCAGGCGATCGTCATCACCGAGATCCCCTACATGACGAACAAGGCGCGCCTGATCGAGAAGATCGCCGACCTGGTCCGCGAGAAACGCATCGACGGCATCTCCGACATCCGCGACGAGTCCGACCGGCAGGGGATGCGGATCGTCATCGAGCTCAAGCGCAACGAGGTCGGCGAGGTCGTCCTCAACCACCTCTACAAGAACACGCAGATGCAGACGACGTTCGGGATCATCTTCCTGGCGATCGTCGACAACCAGCCGCAGGTCCTGACCCTCCAGCAGCTCCTCCGGCACTTCCTCGAACACCGGAAGGAGATCGTCGTCCGGCGGACCCGGTTCGACCTCCGAAAGGCCGAGGAGCGCGCGCACATCCTCGAGGGGCTGGTCAAGGCCCTCGACCACCTGGACCAGGTCATCGCCCTGATCCGGGGGAGCGCGACGCCCGATGCGGCGAAGACGGGCCTGGTGGAGAAGTTCGCCTTCACCCCGATTCAGGCGCAGGCGATCCTCGACATGCGGCTCCAGCGGCTCACGGGCCTCGAGCGGGACAAGATCGTCAAGGAGTACGAGGAGGTCCTCGCGCTGATCCGGCGCCTCAAGGAGATCCTCGCGTCCGAGACTCTCGTTCTCGAGATCATCGCGGGGGAGCTGCGCGACATCAAGACCTCCTACGGCGACAAGCGGCGGACCGAGATCATCCCGGAGGCCTCGGACATCACGATCGAGGACATGATCGCCGAAGAGGACATGGTCATCACGGTCAGCCGCGGGGGGTACGTGAAGCGCTCGGCGCTCTCGATGTATCGCGCGCAGCGCCGGGGCGGCAAGGGCCGCATCGGGATGGCGACCAAGGAAGAGGACATCGTCGAGCACCTCTTCGTCGCCTCGACGCACTCCTACGTCCTTGTCTTCACGACCCGAGGCAGGCTGTACTGGCTGAAGGTCCACCAGCTCCCCGAGGTCGGGATGAACGCGCGCGGCAAAGCCTTCGTGAACCTGCTGAACTTCGAGCCGGGGGAGAGCGTCCGCGCCCTCCTGACCACGCGCGACTTCACGGAAGCGAAGTACGTGGTCATGGTCACCAGCGGCGGGAAGATCAAGAAGACCGAGCTCTCGGCCTTCGCCAACCCGCGGGCCGCCGGAATCATCGCGATCGACATCAACGAGGGAGACGACCTCCACTCGGTCGCCTTCAGCGACGGCAGCTCGCAGATCTTCATCGGCACCCACGAGGGGATGGCGATCCGTTTCCTCGAGTCGGATGTCCGGCCGATGGGGCGGACCGCCGCCGGGGTCCGGGGGATCACCCTCCGCAAGGGGGACTTCGTCGTCGAGTTGGATGTCCTCGAGAACGAAGAGGGGGAAATCCTCACGGTGACCGAGGGTGGATTCGGGAAGCGTACGGCGGTCGCCGAGTACCGCCTTCAGGGCCGGGGCGGATCGGGCGTGATCAACATCCGGAGGACCGAGAAGAACGGCCCCGTCGTCGGGATCAGCCACGTCACGGGAGACGAGGAGATGCTCCTCATCACCGAGCAGGGGAAGATCATCCGCCTCGCGACCGAGACCATCCGGGAGACGGGCCGCGCGGCTCAGGGCGTCCGGCTGATCCACGTCGACGAAGGGGATCGGGTCGTCGGCGCCGTCAAGCTGGTCGAGCGGGAGGACGAGGTCATCGGCGAGGACGAGATCGTCGCGCCCGAGCTCCCGGACGAGCCGTCCGAGCCGGTTCATTGAGGCGGGCGCCGCGAAGGCGGGGCAGCCGCGGCGCCGTAGAATCGGCTTCCGAGCAGTCGGGAGCCGCGAGGAGGGCGTCCGAAGGTCGCTTGGGCGCCGGCGGCACCCCGAGGAGCGGTTCTACAGCGATTGGCAACGGCAAAATCCTCAGTAGATTGAAGCCATCTCCGCGGCGGTTATGGTTTCCAAAGCACCGATCGGACAGTTCCGCGTTCGATCGTGCGCGCGAGAAACTGCCGTAGATTCGAACAGTCCATCACCAAGGCGGGCTGTCGAGGCTGGGCGATCTGGCAGGGTGCTCGGTGAACGGTCGCTTCGACGCCAATCCGACAGTCGAAATCAGGAGGGGAGGGGCTCGCGAGCTCCCCCGCCCTCGAACAGCTCGCTCTCTTCGGGCTCGTGCATCATATCGCGCCACCGCTGGGCCTTCATCTGCTCGAAAACGCCGCCTGCGTGGCCAGCTGGAATCCAGCTGTTTCCGCCGCACTTGGGGCAGCGATTCCGAAACGCGATGTTCTTCCCGCAGTCCGGACAGATGATCACGAGCGAGTGGGAGAGCTCGAACTTCTGCTCACCGACCTCGTCGAGGCCATTGAGGAACTCACTGAGGGTTCTGAAACTGTCGTCGAGAGGCATGTTTCGGCTCGGCTCCTGGCCGCCGAGCAAAACTGCACACGGTGTGCCTGAGATGGGCACCGGTGAGTCCAGGTGCAAGCTACTCTAAATAGAAGTCTTGTTCGGTCGACACCCGGCGGAGCCGGGAGCCGCGCGACCGGCTACCCGAAGGCCGATCGTCATTCACGTCCCGAGCCGAAGGCGAGGGATCTTTGGCGACAAACGCGAGGAAGGTTGTTGATGGCGGTGTCGCCAAAGATCCTTCGTCGCGCTGCGCGCTCCTTCTAATGAACCAGCCGCGCGCGCTGCCGGATGTCATCCCGAGCGTAGCGAGGGATCTGGGCGGCGGAAAGCGTATGACGCGGAGGGCGAAATCGGCGGAGGAAAGGACTTCGCTTCGACGAATCGTGGCTCGATCCTCCCGCCGAGAGGGGTCGCCGCGTCCCGGGCGTCCCCCGCCCAGATCCCTCGCTACGCTCGGGATGACATGGCGTGATTCATCTCGCTAACAGT